>NZ_JBPLBG010000057.1:0-9058 GCF_054039255.1 Candidatus Harpocratesius sp. | reverse complement strand
GTCAAATAAAAAGTGATCTACAATATTATAACAAAGATACAGAATATTATTATTCAATCAGATCTATACGCGATATTGTTGCATATGAGTGGTTTGGTCATGGTGGTTCAAATCGTGAATGGATAATACAACAAGAAAAATATAATGATGATTGGCAATTATATGAGTGGCAGACTGTTGGTAAAATTTATCCATCTGAAATTACTTCACTTTGGGGTGATTCATCCTCAGGAAATTATAATTATCACATCTTTATGAATAAAGCGATAATTTTAGCATTTGCTTGTAAAAATTGGGGAACAACATTATCTGTAAATCCGATTATGGGGTCAGCATTTGTAGATGATGGGTATGCATCTAGTTGGGTTGGTTTTACAATAAATTTACCTCAAAACATAACAGATGTTTGTTCAGAGACATTTTGGTACACATTTTGTGATATTGAAATAGATGTCGAAGATGCAACAATCGCTTTATGCGATATTTCATCAATTTTTAGTTATGGTGTTAATTGTGGTGTTTATGGCTCTATTACACAAAATCTTTAAAAATATACGTCAAAATTTGAAAGGAGTGAAAAATTAATATGAGAAAATTAAAAAATAGTATAATGCCAAATTTTCGTTTAAATAGAGATATTTTAATTGTCTTTATTATCTTGACTTTTTTTTCAATAAGCTTTTTTGAAGTAAATCAAATATCTTGTGCAAGCGCTTTCTCTTCTGGATTAAAACCAGGTGATACTATTGTATATGAATATTCAGAAATAAATTCGTATTACAACTCAAATATGACACTTCTTGATTTTTATGATTATTCAGACCAAATTATAGAAAATATCACAGATGTCAGATATTTTAACGATAGGGTTGAAATCGATTATATTTTTCATTATGATAATACAGAAGTAAATTTAACTGGTGTTCTTAATTCGACTCTTCCTTTAGGCACTTACTTAATTCCTCAAGAATATATTGGGTTTAATTTTTCACACTCATCTTTTTTAACCTATCTTAATTTTCTTTTGAACCGCACTGAATCACCTGATGATTCTCCTGAAGGAGTTGTTACTTGGAATCATGAAATATTAGCAAATGGTCTTGGATTTCAGATCAATGCAAACTATACGAATTATAAATATAATTGCACAAAAGAATACAATTTAACCGTATGTCTATATTATTCCCGTTCTGGAGTTTTACTGCGGAGAATTGAAGAATTTCGAGTTAAATTTCCCCCGAATTATAGTATTGATAATACTGCATTTTGGATTTTGAATAGAAACACATTCGTTAATACAACTTTATCAAATTTTGAAGGAAAAGATGAATGTCCTTGGGATCCAAATTATGTTTATCCAGACGATCTCGACGATGAAGGAGATTTTCATTTGATTTCATTAAATCCACTTGAATTTGTGAGTATTTTTATTATAAGTATTCTTTTTCTTATAAAAAATAGAAAAATTCATCGTAAATTTGTAATAAATCAATAATCAAGCTTAAATTTCCTCAAGCTTGAGAAATTTATACCAAAAATATGTCAAATATTGATGGATGTTCACCTTTTTTTTACAATCTTTAAGGTTTTATTTTTATTTCAAAAAAAAATGACCTTTTTTTATTGTAAAAACTTATTCGCACTTACTCGCACCATACATTTTTCATGATATTACTTTTTTAATTTTCTTTCATGTGTCAATAACCATTTCTTTTTACTAATTCCCGCGCTGTATCCTCCTAATTTTCCACCCGTTTGAATTACACGATGACAGGGAATTACGATTGCAATCGGATTTTTTCCATTTGCATTTCCTACTGCGCGCACTGCTTTTGAATTACCAATTTTTTCTGCAATTTCTTTATAAGTAGTTATCTTTCCATAAGGTATATTTATTAATTCTGACCACACTTTTCGTTGAAAAATGGTTCCTTCCAGCGCCAATGGTAAGTCAAATTTAGTAAGCTCGTGATTGAAATACTTCTCCAGTTGATTAATTGCATTATTTGTAATTTCATTTGGATTGGAAGGTGTTCTAGGTGATTCAATAAACATAATTGAGGTAATCACATTATTGTTTGCGCATATTTCAAGAAATCCGATTGGGGATTTAAAAGAATTAAAAAAAGGTGAATTTTTCACAATTTTTCTCCATAAAAAATAAGATATTGCCTTATTTGAGTTTTTCTTTCATCGCATCTACCAATTCAAAATAAAGTTTTTTATAGAGTGCTAATTCACGTTTACATTCGGATAATTGAGAACGTAGATCCATTTCATCAATCATTTCTTGATAAAGGTTCTGTAAAGTGGTGTTAGAAACTCCACTTCCGAATTTTATTCTGAGCTGAATTTGAATATCCCTATAAGGAATACCTGCTCGAAGTAGTGATTTTGCGTAATCGAGCTTTTCAATGGTTGACTTTCCCACTTTTTTCACCAGTCTCTCAATAGCTATTCAGAAATTGTTTGAGAAATATCATTTTGGTGTAGTTTTTTTATAATTTTCGCATGTTCTTTCAATAGATCTTTTTCATCTACTGGAAATATCTCTTGTTTCCGAATTTTTTCTCCGCAATATTTACAGTAGACAAATTCTTCTTCCTGAAGAATTGAAATAATATTAGGATCAATTAACATATTGCAATTACTACATCGAATCCTTTCTTGTTGATTTTCAGTAAATTTAGATTCAACTTCTTTTGCAGAATGAATAGTTATTTTTCTTTGATAAATTAATCCAAAACTAATAACTAGATTCACAAAAAGAAATCCAAAAAACAAATCTATAATTATAGAAGATTCCATATCACCTTGATAAAAATAGAAATTCAAAAAGGTAATAATTCCAAATTGGATACTTGCATATAATATGCTGGAAAGTAATAAAATTATAAATTTCCAAATAGTTTTCAATGAAGATCGACTTCTATTTATAATAGAGTTATAATAGATACTCATCAGAAGTGTTGAAATGATCCATGCTTCCCAGTTTGTATCATTTTGAACCAAAAAATAAAGAAGTAGAAATATAGATGTCGAAAAGAAGATGTTATTTATAATTATTTCAAATGGACTTGTTATCCAATGGCTAAATTTTTCTTTTTGAGTAAAAAGTTTTGGACGATATTCAAAACTAGTTTGATAGAGCATGATTTTGGTAAATTTGGAGAAATTTATCCATAATATTAAACATAACATTATACCAGTTAAATTGAAAAGCCAAAATGTAAGACTTTCCATCGGATTTTGATAAGTGTATATATAATATCCATAATCTATTCCATAAAATTGATGATATCTTGATGTAATTAATGTATTTTTGAGAAACAAACCAGTAATACAATATGCAAGAAATATTGCAACTGAAAATGCAACTTGAGTCCACTTATGCTGGAATTTTTTGATATATCGAAATGTTCCTGTGATATATGTTAAGATTACCAAATAAATAAAAAGATATAGATATATATGAATAAAAGAATAATGTATTCCATCAATTTCTGGGTTTGAGAAAAGTTTTAAGTTCAGGAAGAATAATCCTACGATTGATAAAACAAAACTTCTTCTTAGAAATTTCTTTATCCATTTTGGTAGTTTTTGAATTTCAAAAGAATCAGATGGAGAAGATGTATCATTTTTTATTTTTTGATTTTTCTTTTGTGAAGAGATACTTTCAAATTTGATAAAATGACTATCAATAATTTGAATTATGATAATTTCTCCTAATAATAAGATAATATTTATCCCCAAAAACATATTTAAGTAGCGATCTAAATCTTCTTTTACCCAGTTGGAATTAATAACACTATAGATTAAAAAGAAAGAAATAATCATATTCAATATTCCAATAACGAAATTAATTAGTGGTTTATCCAATGAATCTGACGAAATTGCTTTCTTTATCTGTCTCCAAATTATCCAAAAATATGACATTGTAACAATCATTGCAATTGCGAAGGAAAGCCAATCATCTTTCCAAAATTCTTGATTTTTAAATGCAATATAGTAAAAAAATGGAAATAATGCTTGTAATGTGTAAATATCTGTTAGATAATTTTTCTTAATAATCATATTTTTTCACCAAAATTAAATTGTATGATAACAAATGATAACGAGTTATTAAAAATTACGGGGTGCCAATTTTTTTTTATTTATTTTGCAAATTATTACAATATTATGAGGTTAAAAGAACTAATTATTGATAACATTTTTTTTAATTTCAGATAAATTAATCTATACAATCATTGAAGATAAGTATAAAAGGAAAATAATTTGCAAAAAAAAGAAAAATGTCAATTTTAAGGTAATTGAAAAATTATGACAAAAAATCTAATTGGAGTTCAAGTTGTTCTTTTTTCTCTAAATATTCTTTTAATTTTTCACGTTCCTGTAGTACCAATTCTTTTGGAGCTCGTTCTGCAAAACTTCCTTGAAGTTTTTTATTGATCTTGGTAATCATATTTTGAACCTTTTCCAGATTTTTTTGAATTCGACTCTTTTCTTTTTCCAGATCGATCATTCCAGCCAAAGGTAAAAAGGCAGTTATTCCATGTAAAATGATACGGGCTGATTGTTTGGGTTGTTTAATATTTTGTTCCATTTGAATCTTCTTTTCATCCAATCCTGCTAACTGTACTAATTCACGTTTCCATAAAGTAAATATCTTTGAATTCTCTGTTTTTATAATCATTGGTATTGATTTATTACTTGGAATGTTGAAATTGTGTTTAATATGACGGATTTCGCGAATGAATTCAGAAATTAGAGTAAAATCTTTTTCAATTTCAGAAGAAATCAATTTTTCATCTGGTTTTGGCCAAGATGCTATAATAATCGCAGGACTATTTTTGAGATATTTTGGAAGCGCTTGCCATAATTTTTCAGTTAAAAATGGCATTGAAGGATGCAAAAGCCTGAAAAAAGTTTCTAATACGTGAATAAGCACTGCTTTTTGAATTTCTTTGTGTAAATAATCTTTATCATAAAGATATAATTTAGAACATTCTAAATACCAATCACAAAAATCTGACCAGAAGAAGTTTTTAAGTTCACGAGTCATACGAAGATAATCATATTTTTCCATATATGTATTTACTTGGCGAATTAACCGATTTAAACGAGAGAGAATCCATTTATCTGGAAGTTCTAATTGATTGTAATTAATTTTTGCTATTGGGATTATGCTTTCATTTTCATCAATATTTCCTAATACATATCTTGTGGCTTGCCATATTTTATTGCAAAATCGGTGCGCAGCTTCAACATTTCTGAGATCAAGGTTCTGATCCAATCCAGGTGTGCAGTTTGAGAGCAGAGTATAACGAAGTGAATCAGCACCATAATGTTCTATAATGTTTAAGGGATCATATTGTTCAACATTTTCCATAGATTTGGAGATTTTCTGCCCTTTTTCATTCCGAATTAATCCATGTAAATAAACATGTTTAAATGGAGCCTTTCCTGTTAACTCTATTCCCATCATCATTTCGCGTGCTACCCAGAAAAACAGAATATCATAACCAGTTTCACGCATGTCAGTGGGATAAAATCTTAGATAATCTGCACTTTCAACGTTTGGCCAACCTAAGGTTGAAAAAGACCATAATGCTGAAGAAAACCAAGTATCTAAAACGTCTTCTTCTTGCACTATTTTATTACTTCCACATTTTGGACATTTTTCCACCTTATTTATATGAGGTTCAGGACAAATTTCAGCTTCACAATCTTGGCAATACCATATTGGAATTCGATGACCCCACCACAATTGGCGTGATATACACCAATCTCGAATATTACTCATCCAGTGGTAAAATCTTTGTTCTTCTCGTTCTGGTAAAATTGTTGTTTCGCCTGATTTTACTGCATTCATGGCTGCTTCAGCAAGCGGCTTAGTTTTAACAAACCATTGAATTGAAACTCGTGGTTCAATTGCAGTATGACAGCGCTGGCAGTGTCCAACCGCATGTTGATATGGTTCGATTTTAACCATAAGTCCTTCTTTCTCGAGATCTTTTACAATCGTCTCTCTACATTTAAAACGATCCATTAATGCATAGTGAGATGATATTTCAGGTAATATTCTGGCTTTTTCATCAAAAATATTTATAAATTCTAAATGATTTCGTATACCAACTTCAAAATCATTTGGATCATGAGCTGGTGTGATTTTGACTGCTCCAGTTCCAAATTCTGGATCAACATGCTCATCTACAATGATTGGAATTTCTTTTCCCATTACTGGAAGAACGGCAAATTTACCAATCAATTTGCCAAATTGATGATGTTGTGGATGTGTGGCAATTGCAGTATCACCCATTATTGTTTCGGGTCGCGTGGTTGCAACTTCAATAAACTCTGTCGCACCTTCTGCCCATTTTCCAGAACCCCATTCATGAATTGGACCTGACCATTTATCTGTTTTTATTGGATAGCGGATATACCATAGATTCGAGTTTTCATCAATAGCTTCCGTCTCTAAATCAGAAATTGCGGATTCACATCGACCAGGGCACCAATTTACCATATATTCTCCCCTATAGATTAATCCTTTTTGATATAGGCGATAAAATGCTTCTCGCACTGCATGGGATAGATCTTCATCTAAAGTAAAATGCTCTCTGGTCCAATCGCTACTGATCCCCAAACTTTTAGATTGTTTGGTAATCCGTGCGTGGTATTGTTCTTTCCATTCCCACACTTTTTGAACGAATTTTTCCCTTCCTATTTCTTTACGCGAAATTCCTTCTTTTGCTAATTCTCGCTCCACTACATTTTGAGTGGCTATACCCGCATGATCTGTTCCAGGAATAAAGAGTGTTTCTTTATGTTTCATACGCTCATATCGGGTCATAAGATCTTCAATAGATATGGTGATTGCGTGCCCTAAATGAAGTTGTCCAGTTACATTTGGGAGTGGAAGGGTGATGCAATATTTTTCAGTTTTATCATCAAAGAAACCTAATTCTTTTATTTTTTCAGGTCGAAAATATCCTTCTCTTTCCCACCATTCATATATTTCATCTTCAAATTCAGTATGATTATACACTTTTGGTAATTGTTCGCTTAGTTTTTCCACCATAATTCTTCTACTCCCAATGAAATTATATCTGGGTGATAATCGGTTCTACTCAAGTTCAAATGAAAGAGATAAGGATAAAAGAAAAATTTTTAGATCAAATTTTTTGATCAATTTATAAAAATCTATTATATTTTTGAAATTGCTTTTATTATTATGATTTTTGATAAAAAAAAATGAACATTAAAAAAAGTTATAAATCAATATAAAAATAATATGAACTTTATTTCGAAAAATGAAGTGATTTGGCGCTATCTTTTAATCATTCCTATGTTTGTGTCTTCCTACATTTCTGCAATTACTTTTGTACAATTGGGATTACCTCTCTTAGGAACAGAAGTGCTAGGGATCTCTTCAAATGTTACATCAAATATTATTTTGCTTTTTGCATTTGCTGGAAGTTGTGGTGCTCTTTTAGGAGGGTTTATCCTACAAAAAATTGTTAGTAAATTAGAATGGAAAATAGGAATTGGAATAATCATGAGTATGATATCATTAGGAATGGTTGCACTAATTCCACTATTAAATTCAACAGCAGATTTTCTTATTTGGATGGTGTCTTTGGGGTTTATATTAAGCATTAATACTCCAATAAGTTATTCTCTTCTTTTTGATTTAGTCCCTCATGGTATTAGAGGTCGTGTAGGAGGATTTATTGTAGCATTAATCTATGGAATTGCACCATTTTTAGTTCCTTCAGAAAAAACATTTGAAAATTATGCGAAGAGTTCTCCAATTGTTTCTGTTTTAAAATTTACAGGCACTATTATGCTTATCTTTTTTTTAGTGTTCAGACCTGTATCAAAGGAAATAATAAAAAAAAATCATGGTTCTACTCCTCATTATCATTATTCATTCAAAGAAATCTTAATTACATTAACTGCAATTCTGTTCATTGACAGTTTTGGATTTATCAGAGCAATCAATACTCCATTTGTTGATAACACGTGGGAAGGCCCTTTAAATATACGAATTTTTATTTCTATCAGTCATATCATTAGTGCCCTTGTCTGTGGATATCTTTATGATAAGAAATCGCCAAAAATTATTGTGAAAATTTCATTAGTTTGCTTTGTTATCGGTAATCTATTATTTACATTTATGTATTCTACAGTAGCAGAACCAATATTGTATTATCTGTTTCCATTATTTTACGCACCTGCAGTATCAATATACACAATATTATTCTTGATGATCTGGGCAGACATTTCCACAGAAGAAAATGAAGGGAAAGTATATGGTATTGCTCAATCAATTACAGGGTGGTTAGCAAGCTTTATTAGTACAAGTTTTGCATTAAGTCTTAATGGGGTTATTTCTCCTCAATTACATCTCGCTATTGCAGCAATTCTCGCTTTAATTGCTCTTATCTATGAATTGATTAGAAAACACTAATCCACTTATTTGCATAAAATGGTTGATTGACAGGTCGATTATTTGATTGGTAAATTAATTGATTGATAAATTAACTTTTTTACCTTTTTTATTTTAGTTTTATATAAAATAATATGAATAAGAATAAACATTTATTAAAACTGACAGAAATAATTAACTATGGTCTCAAGTACTTTATTATTCAATCAATTAATATTGTTAGTTGTTATTCTTTTAAATGTAATTATTTTTCTGATGCTGTTAAGGAAGTATTTTAAAAGAAAGAACAAAATTCCGTTATATCTTGCATTTGTTGACTTTTTTATAATCCTTCCTACAGTATTTGCATATATTAGCTTAATTATGGAAGCTAAAGGCATGGAATTGAACCAAAATTTCAATGGATTGGCAAGCGCATTCGTTGGATTTGGAAATCTTTTCCTTTTTCTAGCTATTTATGAAATTTTTCAAAAACCCTCGAGAATTTCCAAATTCCCATGACCGACAAAAATCATTTTTCATAACAACTCTTTTTTGAAAGATTTATATCGTTTTGAATGTTACTTCATGTATTATGACCCGAACTTGCGAATTTGAAACGCTACA
>NZ_JBPLBG010000056.1:0-3095 GCF_054039255.1 Candidatus Harpocratesius sp. | reverse complement strand
AAACGACCTATTGAAACAATCCTAAAAGGAAAACAGAAAGTAAGAAAAAACATGAAAAGTGTTAATAAATAATGTAGATTAGGTGAGCAGGTGACTGTCCGGCAAGTGTTTAGCTTTTACACATTATCATTAAGATTTAAGTTTCCGGACAACTGTAACAACCATAATAACCCAACATTCGTCTCAATCTCAATTGTGGGTAATTTAGTGTTTAACTTGTCTCCATTCTCATTCGCGGCAGATAAAACAGCGCTCATAAGAATAATCGAAATAACATATATGCTCTTTTTCATTGCGGTCATGCTCCCACAGGATTTTAACCCTTTTTACATAAGTTTATGAATTCTATCTTCGCACTTCGCAACATCACATCCAATAATAGATTCAATAATCTTTTTTTAGAATCCCAATATACACTTCTTGTTATTTTGACACATTACGATTAGGTTTTTTAGCAACTCATGCCCGGCGTGCTCGCGCCAGTATTAAAACCGTTGTTAGTCTGCCCCTTGCACCTTTGAAATTACTGCAAAACAAATTTAACCAGAAAAGTTGTTAGTGAACTACCTGTTAATAGTAAAATAAAAATAAAGAACATTAAATTTAACTTGTGAGATTTCTCTAATTTCTCTTGAACTTTTAATATTTTAAAATTGAAATCATCTTTCAAATTTTTTTCAACGGTTTCAAATCTGCCAAATATATTTTGGATTGCAGTATTTATACCACTAACTGATGTGTCAAGTTTATCAAGACGAGTGGGAAAATCAACTTTTTCTAATTTTTGCATTAGCATATCAACTGCATCAAATAGTTTTTGTGCCGATTCGTTTAACTTTTTTGATTCTTGAATCGCATTATCAGTTGCAGTTTTGGAATCCGCTATTAACTTTTCCATAATTTGTTTTGATTCAGAAATAGTGGTTTGAGCTGAGTTTTTTGCATCTTTAATCATTTCCGAAGCAGATTTAAGTTTTGATAGCTCTTCTTCAAATTCAGCCAAAGAATCATTAATTTTATTTAATTCTGACATTTGCAATATCCTTTAAAAAAGTTTGGTTGAAGGATTTTAACCATGTTTTATGTTCGTCCAATATCTCTTTATCGAGATACAATTTCAATGAAGAATCATATTTGATAACCAATTTATAGAATTTAGATAAATTTTTTAAAGATTCTTTTCGTGTCCAATTCTTTAGATCTCTAAATAAACGCCAGCCTTTATGAAAATCAGATAAAGCATCATTTTTGTTATAAGAAGGAATCAGAAATCGTGAAAAAGAGCGAAGTAATAGAAAGGCTGCGTTATCAGGATTTTCTACAAGTAAACGATCGCAAGCGCCCCTGATATGATTTATTGAGTTAGGATCACCTTCAGTTTCCAACATAAAATCCCATACAATTTCTATTGAATAATCATAAATAAACCGACGTAATTTGGGTGTAAATCGAGAATCAAAATAAGTGTTTACAAATTCTTCAAAGTTTCCATTATTTAAACCAGATTGGATTGCAGATTCCATAACATTTATGGCTTCTAAACGCTTGGCTGCAATTTTGGAATACACAAAATTTGCTAAAAAGCCGCTGCATTTCTGAATGACTGTATTGCCCTGAGAAGCAAGTATCTGTTCATGTACACGTAATTTTTGTTCTGCTGAAACATATCTGCCAATATAATTTGTAAGGCTTTCGATACATGAACTATCGGACTTTTTAACAATTGTTGCTATGATGTTTTTTGAGTTATAATCGACTTCATATTCATCAACGAGACCTATTACAGATAAGCGGTAAATCGCTTTGTAAGTATCTTGTTCATCTCTAATTTGATAGAACCAAATAGATAATTGGTTTATTTGAGTTTCACTAAAATTATAATTTTGGTTAGTTGCACGCCAAAATTCTTTTTCTAATTTCTGAATAAAATCTTCGGCTGTAAAACAGTAATTATTTGCCTTAATGACAATAGTTTCGTTCCAGTGTTGATTTGTAGCCGATAGATAATTTGTAATTCTTTGAATTCGATCATTATTAAAGCCAACCACAACTCTTTTTGATTCGCCGATTTCCATTTCTGATAAAATCCGTTCAAAACCGGGATGTGGGTCAACTGTTTCGGTCTGAGTTAACCAATTTATAAGCGAAACATTATTGAGGCATTTCTCTTGTAGAAGATTAAGAATTCGTAAAAGAATTTGTTCAGCATTTTCTCGTGTAACAATTATTCTATCATTTCCTGTTTCAGGAAAGACGGATAAATTATCCAGGTTAATATAACCATAACTTTTCGGAAATTCTTCACCGTTAACAAATAAAATATACTGATTGTTATCTGATAATCGTAAACGAACTTTAACATACAAATCTTCCGCAATTTGAGACAATTTCGATTTTGGAGTAAGCTGTGGAAAGGTTATTTCATTTAACAGTTCCCACATTATTCTTTTTTCTTTTTCAATTCCGCGAAAAGAGTTGTGGTAGAATGAAAGCATAAAACTTTTATCTACCGTAACTTTTTCATCATTAAAATTTATTTTGGTAGGTGAATACAAAATATAACAATAAGCCTTGTCTTTATCCCTTCCTGCGCGTCCCGCTTCCTGATAAAAAGATTCAATAGATTGCGGCATATTAAAATGAACAGTAAATCTAATATTGGGCTTATCAATTCCCATCCCAAAGGCTTTAGTTGCCACAAGTAGACAAAGCGTATCATTTTTAAAATTGTTTTGAACTTTAACCAAATCAATCAAATCATCATCTTCAAGGCTTCCAGCGTATGTTCCAACCAATGAGTTTATTTTCTCGTATTTTTCAGATAATTCAGCAGCAATATGTTTTACACCAAATTTCCAGCCAACATGGGGACAAAAAACAATTCCTGAATTTCTATATTCTAATTCACGTGAGAAGAAAGATTCGATAGTATCGAAATTTGAATTATTTTCCCATTCAAGGTTTGGAATATGGTGTTATCTTATTCTTAGTTGAAATTTAGGGAAAAAAAGGTGAGGTTCCCCTATGGAAATTGAAAAAAGAATAAATAAAATAGAGGAACCTCGGGATGAATTTAGACAAGGAATCGTTGAAAG
>NZ_JBPLBG010000055.1:0-9667 GCF_054039255.1 Candidatus Harpocratesius sp. | reverse complement strand
GACATTCTGCATTTTTGACTTTAGAACTTTTACAAGAATGTGATTACAATGATGATTGTGTTCGTTCTAAATGTGCTTTTACAACTCATACTCCCGTAAAAGCTGGTCATGATAAATTTAGTTATGATTTGTCTTATCAAATTCTAGGAAAAGAAATTCCTTGGCATATTCGTGATATTGCGACACATGATATGCTTAGCATGACTGATTTAGCTATAAATATGAGTCATAAAACAAACAGTGTTTCTGTTCGTCATCAAGAAGTTTGCAAGGAAATGTTTCCCGGAAAAGAATTTTCAAATATAACAAATGGAATACACCATTTAACTTGGGTTTCAGACAGTATGTCTAAACTTTTTGATAAAAATTTAAAAGGTTGGCAAGATAATCCAGAAGTTTTTGAAAATGCTATAAAATCTATTTCAGATGAAGATTTATTGAAAGCAAAAAAGAAAGAAAAAAAGAAATTTATCAAATGGATAAACAATCATCCAGAGTTTTTTGCCTATCATTCAAAAATGCACAAAGAAGATTTTTTTGATGAAGAAACTCTTACTTTTGTCTTTGCTAGAAGATTTGTTAGTTATAAAAGACCAGCTTTGATTTTCCGATTAAGGGAACGATTAAGACTGCTTGGGTATAAAAAAATTCAAATTATTTTTGCTGGGAAATGTCATCCGAATGATGGGTTTTGTAATGGTAAAATAGAAGAAATTCGCCATGAAGCTCGAAAATTAAGAGGACAAGTTCGGGTAGCAGTAATACCCGATTATAATATAGATATTGCCAAAAAATTAGTTGCAGGTGCTGATGTTTGGCTTAATAACCCTATTAAACCACGAGAAGCAAGTGGAACAAGTGGTATGAAATCAGCTTTGAATGGGGGACTTAATTGTTCTATTTTAGATGGTTGGTGGATTGAAGCATTTAATGACAAACCTTTGGCAGGTTGGGGATTTGGTGAAAAATCAGACGAACTTGATGAAGCTATTCGTGATGATGTTGATGCAGGGGAGTTATGTGATATTTTAGAAGAAATCATTTATTGTTATTACAAAAAACCAAAGCAGTGGACAAAACGAATGAAAACTGCAATTTCTTTAATAAGTTATTTCAACACTTATCGATGTGTAGAGGAATATGATAAAATTATGTGGTCAGATGAAAATTAATTTAAAATTTCAATCATCTTTAAAGCTGTTTCTGCATATTCTTTACCAAGATTTTTTCGTGAAATAGCTAATTCATCATTAGGGGAAACTAAAACTCCTTGAATAACTGGAATTTCTAAATCAAGAGATACCCTAGAAAGACCTTCTGTACATGATTTGATAACCATTTCATAGTGATCAGTTTCACCTTTAATTACACAACCAAGAGTTATTGCTGCTTGATATTTACCTGATTTTAAGAAATGTTGGACAGTTATTGGGATTTCTATTGCACCTGGTACTTGAACAAGTTTATAGTTCATATTATTTGTTTTAAGGACAGCAGTTGCTGATTCTTCAAGAGAAGCAGAAATACCTGAAACTTTATTGAATTGTGATGAAACGATTAAAATCATGATATTAAAATTTAAATTTTAATATATACTAACTAAATTATTGTGTATCGCAAATTGTTATAAAAATTTTAAAAATTCAATAATAGAACCGACCACTTGAAAGTGTTAAAAAAGAATTAGGAATTAGCAATATATTTATTTTCAATTATTGAAAAATTAATGTATAATAAGCAAAAAAAATAAAATATACATAAAAATATGAAAAAATTTAAATTAGTTTGCTTGATATTTACATCTTTATTTTTAATTAATTTGTCTTATGCTACGATTCATACAGCAAATGATATTCCTGTTAAGGTCACTGGGGATATGATTTCATCTGATGATTTAAATAATATTGTTGGAGTGATGAAAGGAGTTGAGCATGATGATAAAGGAACTTTAGATGATTATACAGATGATAGAATTACAGTTTTGGGAGAATTATGTGACAATAATGGGTGTTTAGGTGATATGACTTCTGGGGTTTGGACATCTATTGCGGATACTAATATTGATGCAGATACAGAACCAGATGGTATTTATTATGGAAATAGTTCAAGAGGAGATCGTATTGGGATAGGAACAAATGATCCATTAGGGATATTGCATTTAGATAGAAATAATGGAGAAGGTCCTTTAACAATAAGTAAAGGTAGTTATGGTTGGGTTCCAGGACTAGAGGAAGATTTAGTAATTGGTGATGGGGTTTCTTTTTGGGGAATTAATGCTGGTGATGATTTTAAGCTGGGAAGAGCTAGTAATAGTACGCATTTTTATATTAGTAATGATGGTAAAGTCGGAATAGGAGAAACATCACCAACAGCTAATTTACATATTTCAGATGAAACTGGATCGGCAACAGTAAAAATTGATTCAGCTTCCAATCAAAATTCTCGTTTATATTTCTCAGAAAATGGAACAGAAACATGGAATATAGGTAATGATACAACGGCTGATGTTTTTAACATTTATAACTCAGTAAATGGAAATACTGATTTTTCAATTAATAAAACAACAGGAAATATTGGTATTAATAAAATTGATGCAACTGAAAAATTGGAAGTAAATGGTAATATTCTGGTGACAACAGGAAACGATATTTGTTTATCTAATGGACGATGTCTTAGTCAAAATAATGGAAGTGGAACAACTCAGCATGAAGGGTGGCCCGATGCAATTAAATGTGATATTAATAATCCAGATTGGGGGATTGCTTCTTTTTATCTTACTTATTCACCAGTTAGTCCAACTTATTGGGGATCTGATCGAAATAAATTTATTTATCGTCTTCATCATGCAGATCGAATTAGTGTTATTTTTAATCCAGACAAAAGTTTTTATGGGTATCAAAATATTTCATCAACAGATTGTAATAATATGACGATTCCTCAATTATATGATGCAGGAAAAGCTTTTAATTTTTTAAGCATGCCTGTTTGTAATGATCAACAAACTTTAAAATTTAATGATGGGACAAATGCTTGGGAATGTGCAGATACGAATTCAACTTTACCTTATTGTTTACAAGGACAAACATTGAATTTTGATGCAGTTAATTCACAATGGATATGTGCTACAAATTCAAATTTACCAACTTGTGAAGAAGGTCAAATATTACAATATAATACAACTTCTACTGCATGGGAATGTACTGATGGTGTTGATTCTGTTTTTCCAACATGTGCCGATAGCCAAATATTAGCTTATAATGCAGCAATGTTGAAATGGGAATGTAAAAATGAATCAGGTGGTTCGGGGACGACTTTACCAACTTGTACAGATGGTAAAATTGCATCTTATGATGATGCAAATGGTTCATGGATTTGTGATGACAAACGACCAACTTGTACAGATACTCAAATACTAACTTATAATGGAACAACTTCAGTATGGGAATGTACAGATAATGTTGCCTCATTGCCTACTTGTTTGAATAATCAAATTTTAACTTACAATGAAACTGATTCTGCTTGGGAATGTTCGAATAATACTGGTGGAGGTGGTGGAGCATCGACTGATGAGAAGATTTTGGCTTTATATAAACATACACCACAGCAATTAACAGGAAATTATGAGCCAGTTGATTTTGATAATCAAATAAGAGTTGATACAGCATTTTCTCATAGTACATCTACAAATTCAAGTGAAGTCACGATAGAAGAAGATGGATGGTATGAAATTACTTATCATCTTTCAACAGATGTTGATTCGGGGACTTCTCGGAGTGGTTCGACAGCAAAAATAGAAATAAATATAGGAGGTCTTTGGGGGGATTTGCCTGGTACATTAACATACATGTATAATCGAAATGATGCAGTAGGTGGGACTAGTTCTTCTGCTACAATTTGGCATGAATTTTCAACAGGAGATAAAATTCGATTGCTTGTTCGTCAAGATTCAGGATCTAGTACGGTTTCAACTTTACCAGATTCAGTAGGATTATCTGTGAAAAAAGAAGACGGAGGAACAATGAACATAACAGATAATGATTGGAGTATTAATGGTAATGATTTAAATACTATTGTGACAGGAAATGTTGGGATTGGAGTTTCCTCACCTGTGTCAAAACTAGATGTAAATGGAGGTATTAAATTTGGTGATGATTCTGGTACTTGTGATGCATCAAAAGCGGGAACAACTAGATATAATTCTACAGAAAATTATTTAGAACTTTGTAATGGAACGGCTTGGGATGAAATTGGAGGAGGTGATGAAATGGGTAAAATTTATGTAGAAGAAGATAATACAAATAGAACTTTTGGTACAAACTGGGCAGATGGTATGATACTACAAACAAGGACAATACATGATGGGTGGGATATAAAATTACATTATGAACTTCCAACTAGAAATGATGACACGGGTTGGGGAGGAGGATATACAGAAGTTCAATATAGTATTAATTCTGGGGCTTGGCATAGTGTTGGTAGATCCGGTTATCAATTAGCAATGGGAAGTAATGCAAAAGAAATAAGAACTGATACACGAACAGTTTATTTACAGCGATCTGAGTTGACAGATGCTCCAGCTACTGGTGATTTTGATATTCAGTTTAAATTTAGACATAGATCATATAGTGGAAGATTAGAAATTAATGAGGATAGAGGAACATCTGATGCTAAATTTTCAAGTTTGTTTGTGATCGAAGAAAAGAAATTTGAATATTAAGGAAATACTAAAAAACAAAAAAAGAACTAATCTTAATTAAGATTAGTTTTTTGTTTTAAGATTTAGTAATTGTTTTAATTGTTATCTTATGGTATAATTATTAGATTTTTTGATAAGAATGAAAACAACTAATAATTTGGGGTTCAAAGTGACAAAAATAAGAAATAATTTATTGGATAAAATTATTGAGTTTGTAAAAAACAAACCAATATCAATATTTTTGGGGATTATAATGATAGGAATACTTTTTAATGCTGATTTTTTAAGTAAGTATTCACATTTATTTAAAGCAAGTTTACTTGAAATACAAAAAATTGAATTTACAGGAACAATTAGTCCAATCGAAAAAGTACCAAATTGGGTAGATCTTACAGATGCAGAGAGGTTAATGAATTATGATAAAATCCCTAAATCAAAATTTATTAAATTACCAGAATATAAAATTTCAGATTTTCAGAAAGGAATGGAATGGTCTTCAAGTAATAAAAAACAACGAAATTCTTATATTACATTTCCTGTGCCAAATCTTGGTAATTATAAATTAGATGGGACGGAAAACTCTGGGTCTCATCCAGGGATAGACATTAAAGCTCCAATTGGGACTCCGATAAGAGCTATTGCAAATGGGATTATAGTTAAAACAGGAAATCAAGTGACTGGATTTGGTAAGTTTATTTCAATAGTTCATACAGATGTGGGAAATTCAAAAATTACTTTGTATTCAAATTATGCACATTTATCTGAGATTTTAATAAAAGATGGGCAAAAAGTAGAAAAAGGACAAATTATTGGAAAAGTTGGAAATACAGGTATGGCTACTGCTCCGCATCTACATTTTCAATTAGATACTGAGGATGCACCTTTCCATCCATATTGGCCTTTTACTTGGAATCAAGTTCAAAAAGCTGGTCTAAATTCTTATTTTGAAGCAGTTAAATATGGGGTTGGAAAACATAATGCTCAAAAATATACAATTCATCCTATGGAATTTGTTGTGAAATATGAAAATTTTCATTCATTAGATAATTTGGTAGCTTCTCCAGATATTAAAATTATTCCAAAAGATAAAAAAGAAGATGAAAAAATGAAGGCAGTAGCACCTAAAAAGACTATTAAAGAATCTCCTAAACAAGTTTCTGAAAAAATACCAAAAAAAATCATAGAAAAACCTTTAAAAAAAGAATTTATAAAAAATCCCATTAAAAATATAAGAAAAAATAGTAATTTAAGTTTTAAATTAGATAGAAATTTTATTCCAGGTACACCAGAAAAAGTAGATATTCATATAAATAAAGATTTTTTAGTGGCGAATGCTGGTATTGAAATTTCTTCTACATTAAAAAACAAAGCAACAGTTGTTCCTGAGAAACTTTATAAAAAAGATTTTAAAAATGGAATAGCTAGTGTAATTGTAAAAACAGATTCTGATTATGCATTTAAATTAATAGCAAAAGGGGATTTTGGTGAAGTTAAATCAAAAACTTTAAAACCACAATTATTTTTAGATGTACCAAATGATTACATTTATCACACAGCTATTAAAGTTTTAAAAGACAAAAAGGTCATAAAAGGATATAAAGATGGAACATTTAAACCTCAAGATACTTTAAATAGAGCCGAAGCTTTAAAAATCATTCTTGTAGCAAATAATTTAAAAATAAAAGAACAATTAATTACAAAATTTAAAGATGTTAAATCTAAATCATGGTATTTTAAATATGTTGGAACAGCTCTTGAAAAAGGAATTGTAAAGGGGTATGAAGATAATACTTTTCGACCAGGTGGGATTGTCACTCGTGCAGAATTTTTAAAAATGGCAATTTTGGCAACAGGAAAAATTCCAACAAATAATATAAAAGAAAAACCTTATCCAGATGTAAAAATTACAGCTTGGTATGCTAAATATTTTCAATTTGCTAAAAAATATAAATTATTAGAAATAAAAAAGGGTCTGGTTTCTTTACCAAATCAACCAATATTGAGAGGCGAAGCTGTTGATGTGATTTATCGATTAAGTTTATTAAGGTAATACTAAAAAATAATTTTTTCCTTAATTTTTAGTATTTTAAAACAAAAATAATTTAATTTCCATAATCTGGATGTTTTGCTAAATATTGTGCCATTTCTCTTGTAAACTTAATAGCTTCAAGTAAATCTTTCATACTAGATATATGAATATATTTATGAAATCTATATCCTATTCTTGCTAATTTTTCTTCATAAAGAGAACGATGTTTTCGGGCAGTATTTGCTAAAACAAAATATTTTAATTTTGTTTTTTGTAGATTCAAAAATTCAATTTGTTTGGTTTTACACCAACTATACTGTCCTAAGAAATTAGTTTTTGTGGAACTACCACTACAGTTTGTTTCAACTCTATTACATAATTGTTCAAATTTAGAATTATAAGTTCGTAAATCTTGAATTATCATTTTTACAGTATAGGTTGGATGAGCGATATTATCTTTAAAAATTTCTTCTAATCTATTATCAAATTTTTTATTGATTTTTCTTATAAAGCTTGGTCCTTTTTTTTCAAAAAATATATTTTCTTTACAAGTTTCTTCATTAAAAAGATAGTTAGGATAATCTTGATATTTTAAAGTTCTCGCAGATGCTACATCAATAAATAATAAACAAATAATAAATAACAAAATAGAAGTTAATAGTATTTTTGCATCTATTTTTATAAAATATATCATCTTAAATTTTTAATTTTTAAATATCCAAATCTTTTACATTAGCTGCATGAGTTTGAATAAACTTTCTTCGTGGAGGAACTTCGTCTCCCATTAAAATTTTAAAAATATGATCAGCTTTTTCGGCATCATCGACTGTCACTTGTGCCATTGTACGAGTTAATGGATCCATTGTGGTTTCCCATAGTTGGTCAGGGTTCATTTCTCCAAGTCCTTTATATCGTTGGATATTATCTCCTTTTATATCATGTTCTTTTTGAATTACTGCTTTTTCTTCATCAGTCATAGCATACCAATGCTGTTTTCCTTTTTGTAATTTATAAAGAGGTGGTTGAGCAATAAATATATTTCCACTTGTCACAAGTTCTTTGAAGTGACGATAAAATAATGTTAATAAAAGTGTTCGAATATGAGATCCATCAACATCCGCGTCGGTCATTATTACAATTTTTTTATATCTAAGTTTTGAAATATCAAAAGTTTCACCAATGGCTGTTCCAAGTGCAACAACTAAAGATTTAATTTCATTATTAGCCAACATTCGATCAAGTCGTGCGTGTTCTGTATTTAAAATTTTACCACGAAGAGGTAATATTGCTTGAGTATGTCTATCTCGTCCTTGTTTGGCACTTCCTCCGGCACTGTCTCCCTCAACAATAAATAATTCAGAATCATAAGGATCTTTGGAAGCACAATCGGCTAGTTTTCCAGGTAGGGTTAAACCATCTAAAGCACCTTTTCTGATAACAGTATCTCGTGCGGCTCGTGCGGCAAGTCTTGCTCTCGTGGCTAAGGCACATTTGTTAACAATTAACTTTGCTTCATTTGGATTTTCGGATAGAAATTCAGTAAATTTAGCAGAAAAAAGTTTATCAGTGATCCCTCGTACTTCACTATTTCCGAGTTTTCCTTTTGTTTGACCTTCAAATTGTGGTTCAGGTACTTTTACAGATAATATTGCAGTTAGACCTTCTCTCACATCTTCATTTGTAAAATTAGGGTCCTTTTCTTTTAAAAGTCCATTTGTTCGAGCATATTTATTCATTACTCGAGTTAATGCCATAGAAAAACCAGTTAAATGTGTTCCTCCTTCTGGATTGGTCACATTGTTTGTAAAACAAGAAATATTTTCTCTGAATTCTTGTGTGTATTGCATGGCTACTTCAACATAGACATCATCCATTTCACCTTCTACTGCAACAACAGGTCCTATTCGGTCTTTTTCTGCATTTAGATGTCGTACAAAACTTGAAATACCACCTTCAAAATAAAATTCACAAGCATTTTTTTTGTCTTCACGATCATCATAAAATGATAAAGTTATTCCTTTCGTCAGATAAGCTTGTTCTCTCAATCGTTTTTTTATAAGTTTAAAATCAAAATCAAGGGTTTCAAAAATTTCATCGTCTGGCCAAAATTGAACAGTTGTTCCATTCTTTTTTGAATCAGCAATTTTTTTAAGTGGTTCTGCGGGATCACCTCGCTCAAAGGCAACGAAGAATTTCCCACCATCTCTTTCTACCGTCACTTCTGTACGAACAGATAAAGCATTTACAACTGAAACACCAACACCATGAAGACCACCAGAAACTTTATATCCACTTCCACCAAATTTACCACCAGCATGGAGTACAGTAAGTACGGTTTCAACAGCCGAAATCCCAGTAGTTGGATGTTTTTCAACAGGAATACCTCGTCCATTATCACTAACAGAACAAGAACCGTCTTTATTAATTTTAATAATTATGTGATCACAAAATCCTGCCATTGCTTCATCAATGGAATTATCTATAACTTCCCATATTAAGTGATGAAGTCCACGAACATCAGTAGAACCAATGTACATACCGGGTCTTTTTCGTACGGGGTCAAGTCCTTCTAAAACTTGAATATCGGAAACATTGTAATCGTCTGTCATTTTTTGGGTTAAAATATATTTTTATACTCCTTGTAAAGAAGCTAATTGTTCGATCAATCGAAAGATACTTACAAATAGATAAACTTGAATAATAAGTACTGTTAACATTAATAAACTTACAATCAATTGTTGTTTTCCTGTAATATAGACTTCTCTAGAAATTAATAAAGAACTATGTTTTGTTTCTTTTGTTGAAGTTTTTGTTTTTTTGTTTTTTGCTGACATTATTAATTTTTATTAAAATATACCAAGATCATTCTAGGGAAACACCGAAAAACTACAAAATAAATTCTTACTTAATTTCTAGTATAATTCCCAAAAATATTTCTTTTT
>NZ_JBPLBG010000054.1:0-10949 GCF_054039255.1 Candidatus Harpocratesius sp. | reverse complement strand
CTCTGTATAGCGGTTTTTTTGCAAGTTTAACTCATCAATATCAAAATAAGGCATATTAGAACTCAATTCTATTCTATTATTTTTTACAACTGAATAGAGAAAACCTTTAGAAGAATAGTCATCGTCTTTATTAAAATCAATTTCTAACAAATTTTGATCATTTTTTCTTTCAAACGGAATTTCTTCAATTTCTTTGCATGCAAACAGTCTAACTTTTTGTATCTCTGCGGGCCATCCAGTAATTTTTTTCACACTGCATTCATGGAGTTCAAGCTCTTTACAATTTTCAAACACAGAAAAATCGACAATTCCATTAGGAAATTTAGTATGATAAAATTTTAACTTATAAATCCCTTTAATGTGTTTAAATTCTTTTATATTGAAAATTTCCTGATAACATTTAACTTTAAAAAGATCTTTATTAATGATATTTTGTTCATATTCAATAGAATTTTCTTCAGAATTCATATTCTATTCATCATTTCCATATTTGGCTTATATATACAAAAAAAAATTTTCCTAAAAAATGATTATTAACTTGAGATTTTTAAATTTACTCCAAACTTATTCACACTTTTTTCATTCATAAAGAAAAGGTTCACCTATAAAGCTACATATGTCCCGTAGGAATTCTTTGTATTTGTCAGCTGCACCTTGAAACGCAGAATTGTGCTCGGATTCATCCCTATAATATTCATATAATTTAGAATAGTAGGTAAAGTAATACCGATAGGCATTTTGAAGCATTTTAAATTGCGGCTTGAAATTCTGGCTTGGATTTTCGATATTTTCGAAAAATTCTTTTAAATTTTTTTTGAATTCAATGTGGCCATTTACGTCAAGATTTGGAATAAAATGTGTTACGATATTTTCTTTACCTTTAAATAGATAAGTATAACCAGATTTAACATCGCAACCTAAAACGCCGAAACTTTTTATTAAGACAGTAATCGACCTTTGACTTTATCCAATTCTTCTATTCGATAGAATTTTTATTGATTTTAGCATGTTTGCAGTGCTTATTGCAAATATTCTGAAGTTTTGCATACGTTCTAAAACATATGCAGCATTTAAGGTTATTGTAGATTTCGTAAATAGACAAAGAAGTGATTCTATTCTTGAATTTAAATGTCCTCGCTCTCAAAAAGCAATTTTTGAATAAAACAACTTATTAAAGGCTCTAAAATTGCGAGCAGTTAAGGTTACACTCCCTACAGGAGAGACTGAAGTTTTAATTACAAATTTGTTCAGTGAGAAGAAATATCTTGCAACATGTTTTAAAGAACTTATTTTAAACGATGGCGTGTGGAAGTTAGTATTAGCTTTCTGAAAGTTTTCATATCGATTGATAAATTCTCTTCTAACAATTTTCAGTTCCTTTTGCAAGATTTTTTACTCTTGCATATTTTTATATTCATTTTGTGAAATCTTAAAGAAAGAAGAGGACAAGCTTGCAAAAGCAAGAAAAGAAGCTAAAAAAAGGAAATATGAATATGAAGTGAGTATTGCTGGCTTGATCACTGCAGTACAGAATTACATAATTGAATTAATGCTTCTCCCTGATCTTGATCTTAAAATAATATATCAAAGGCTTTAACATTGGATTCAAGCAGAATTAAACCCTATTCGCGATAATCAAAGCTTTATGCGACCTAGTAAGATCGATTCAAAGAGTTTAGTGTATCGAATAGTCTCAAAAAGAGCGTATTCATGATTTAAACTTAAAAAAATAAATTTGATGTGAAGCAGACAAATATATAATTTCATAACATAGTGACATTGTTTCTTCCCTAATATGAAGTGCGAGTAAGTTTTAGACAATCAAATTATCTGTTTAGCATTTAAAATTAGTTGATTTAATGCTTTCATAAAGGGTTAAACCCATATTTGTTAATTTAAAAGAAGTTTTTTCAAGAACTAAATAACCTCGATTTTTTAACTCATTAACCATCTCATTAAACTTGCCTTTATCTAAAATTGCATTTGGTATTATTACATTTTTAATAACTGTGGCTTTTGTAAATTTATTCTTGTAACGAATATGATCTTCTCTAGTTTGTAAATACTGACATAAAGCACATAATTCAAATTTATAAGGTTTGAAATAAGGGTAATTATTTATCCAACTTTGAGTTTCTTCTAAAGTTTCCTTTTTATCTTCCCAATCTGATTCAAATTTATCTTCTTTAAAATTTGTTAAGGAAGTTATTGTTTTTGTTTGCGGAGTAAAATTTTTTATATCGGTAAATTTTGGTTCTGATTTCATTTTATCTGATTTAAATGAAGAAACTGTGATTTTTGTCTTAATTCTTTCCAATGTTAGAGTCGTTGCTTTTATTGAAGGTTCTCTATAGGATAATTGTTTTACTTCATGTAAAAATGATTCAGGTGTTTGTCCTAATATAGATTCAATACAATATCTTGCAGATTTTTCATCATTTTTCTTATGTCCTAGAGTGTGCCCTATAATGTCATAAAATAAAGCTAAAAAGTATAAACAATTGATTTGATCAATTTTTAAACTTGGATATCGAATGCGTTCTGGATAATTTAGCTCTATCTCTTGAATTTTTTCCTTCGCTTTTGGACTTAAACCTTTTCCTGTAATTATAAAATAAATAAAATCGGTATATTGATATTGAAATAATTCGATTGATGATTCAATCTCGTTTAAATCCACAAAAGCATTATCTCCATAAGCTTTAATTTGAAACTCAATATTTCGGCGGAATTCTGCTCCTAAATTTCCCAATATTCTAACGAGAACATCAGGTCTTCTTTTATGACCTGAAAAAAGGATTGTGGGATTATTTTCAACTGAAGTTATATCGCTAATTGAATTATTCATCAGACATTTCCATGCTTCTTCAATTCCTGTCTCAATTGCACTTGATCGTGCTGAATTTGAATTAAATCTAAGAGGTTTCTCAAATTCTTTTCGAATAATATCCCAATCAAATTTGCGAAGAGTTTCAGCATCTACTTGATTACTATCAAAACTTCTTATTTCTCTCATATTTTCGAAAATTGTTTCGAGTTTTGGGATTCTTCTATAATGTTTAAAATTAAACCACATCTCCTTTAAAAAAACAATTGATTCTCGTAAATTACGATTTTTATAGCGATATACATATAAAAAAGTGTTAGGAGAAAATGGATAGAAAGGTGCAATTGGGGATACATCTGCTGAATAGTTATTCCAAAACCTAATCATTCGATTTTTAAATACTTGAATGAGTTCATTGACACCTAATGAAGATAGAATCATTGTCTCTAAAAATTCTGATATTTGACTCTGCAAATCGCTTTTATTTTTTAAAGCTATATCAAATTGTTCCCAATCTTCAGTTGTCGATATAAACACGAAAATTGTATAATGCAAATTATTTCGCAAATTTACAAATAATTTACCCAACTGGTAAAAATAATTTTCTCTAAGATTTGGAGGGCTTTTTGCTATTTCATCTATTCCAATTAAGAGTATTGGTTGTTTTTTTGTACAACATGCATAATAACGCATAATATCATTAAAAAAACGAATAATTTCGCCATTATTATGGAAAACTTTCTTTGATCCTCTTAATATTTCATCTAAATAATCTTCTGGATCTGTTTCATCTAATACACGGAAAAGATTGGCAATTCTAGACGTATCTTTCCGACTTATTTCGTAAGTTTTTCTATTAATTATTGATTTAAAAGATGGACGTAAATTACGAGATTTTTGTCGAAAATATGATTGAAGCTTAGGAACAATCTGTGCAGCATTATCATAAATAGGTTTAATTATCGTTTGTAATTGCACATAACTAAAATCTTGCTCTAAATTGGTATTAGGCCATATAATTTGTGCTATTTCTTTCGGATTCTCTTTGAAAAGATGAAAAACAATTTGAAATGCAACATATTCTGGAAGACTAAGATCATTGCCTAATTCTGTTTCAAAATTTGCCCTAATTGTATCCATTAATTGATACCAGATATCTTTAAATTCCAACATTTGTTCAGGAGCATCAAAATAAGTTGAAAAAATATCGTTTTCTTCCGATATGTAATCTGTATTATCTGATTTTTTTGCTCGTTCTTTTTCAATTGATTGTTTCAGATAATTAAATAGTGTTGATTTTCCGACTCCTCCAGGCCCTTGTAATCTAACTGCCCGACTTATACCATGTTGCAAAATTCTGTTAATTTGTTGTTTAAAAAAAGCTAATTCTTTTTGTCGGCCAACGAAATCTGTTACTGGTTCACCTGGAACATATGCAGATAAACCAAATGGATCCAACGCTGTTTTGTAAATTATTCTATTCATTCTTTCGCGTTTTATATGATCTGGCCAGGACAATGTGCACATACTTGATTTCAACTTTTTATCGATTTTGTATTTCAACGTCGAATAATTCGACCTATCTTCCCATTTATCTTATTTATCGATGTTCCTTCAGAAACATCTAATCTTTCATCATCAACTAATTCCAAAACTGTATGTTCAATATCTTTCCAAAGAAAACGATTAAGTTTTGATATATTTTTTAGTTCATCCACTGAAATTGATTCGCCAGGCTTTATTTTTTTTAGAATGATTTGAGATATTGCTTTACTATTAGAATTTCCATGAGAATGAATCGGTGATACCAACCTTGTTTCCAATATCGACACTTTATTCATAAGATATTTAACTTGAGATTCAAGATTTTGAACCCTTTTTTCCAAAATAGGACTGCTTTGAGTCGTGATTTCTTTCATTTTAGGAGAAATTTCTCTTACTTTTGGAGATGCTGATGTTTTAGGTTCGATATTTTCCAATATATGTTGAACTTCATTATAATTTAAACGTGCTCTTTGCAGTTCTTCAATAAATTCTACCTTTTTCCGTTTTTTTATATTTAGATTAAAATACTTTGAAATTTCTCGTAATTGAGACATTTTATATTTTTTCCATGGAATGGTCTTTTTAGAAACCATGTAATCACTCTACTAAATTAAGATCTCGTCACTTAACATTTACATAAAGATATTTATAAAGATATGGTGATATGGTGCTTTTCTTAATATCTCTATAATATTTTTTTTTATCAGAAAATAGAAGGATTTTTTCAACAAAAATATATACAACAATATCCTTTTCATTCAAGATTTGCGGACATCGCGATTCTTTTAGATAATGAAATAGTTATCGTTGAAAAAGAATTAGTTCCTTTAGAAAAAACTCACATTTTGCAGTTAATTGGATATTAAGAAGATATTCATGAAAAATTCAAAGAAGTCAATAACATCCAAGGAATTTTATAAGGATATCCTCCAACTCAAGAGTTAGAAAGCGTACTTGCAGTTTACTTTAAATAATCATTAAAAATCAAAAGATAATCTTCCATCGAATCATTAATTTTCTTTATTGTCCATTTTCCACAGTGATTTACTTCAGGAATAAATGCATCATCTGAAACTAATAAGTGTGCATACGAATCAATAAATCCAAAAGGTGGAAGAGGTTCCTCTCCAATTTGAGGTTGGAATATAAATTCTCCCTTTAATTGTGATGAATCTTGAGCAGAACTCCTTTTTATTTTATCTTGGATA
The DNA here is from genome assembly GCF_054039255.1 of Candidatus Harpocratesius sp. NCBI lineage: Archaea > Promethearchaeati > Promethearchaeota > Promethearchaeia > Promethearchaeales > Promethearchaeaceae > Candidatus Harpocratesius > Candidatus Harpocratesius sp. The sequence continues at coordinate 5,369 of NZ_JBPLBG010000054.1, read as the reverse complement.
TATTCATTCTTTAGATTTTTGCCAAAAAAAGCAATACAATATTCAGTTCCTCCATTTTTCAACGATTTATAAGTTTCTCCAATACACATAAGCACATTTCTCATTTTTTCGGGTTCTAATAATTGAAAAAGTTTTGCTTTTGCAATGTTTCCAGGAGTATCTCCTAAATTTTTAAGATTATGTAATTTAAAAAGCACTCCTATTCCTTCATACTTTCGAAAAGATTTAGCAATTTGATTTAAATAAAGATCGATTAAGCTCATAATTTTTCATCATTTCTATTGATTTTTTATTAAAAGTTTTTTTCTCTTTCTCTTAAAAAGACTATGTAATTTTATTCACTTCTAAATATAAGACTTATCTGCCCTCTTGTAAGATAAAATCTGGAAAAGGAGAAGTGAAGAAAATCTAATTTCAATGTATAAAAATTAAATATTAAATTCAAAGATAATTTTTTGGATACATTTTACTATGCATTACGCAAAAGTTGAGATATAATGTAAAATCTTCATTTTTTTCATAGAAAAATTTATCACTCATTATCTTAAGATTTATTTATTTTCACCAATATGCAAATTCTTCGCAATCAACGCCATAATTATCCCTTGTTCGGTCAATTTGAACATCTTCTCCCGATTTTTCTTTTCTATTTTAATAAATTTGCGTTCATCTAGAAGATTTACGTGATGTAAATATTTCATTTTAATCGCGCGACCTTGGTTTACTGTTTTATTATCCATTTTCTCTCCTAACCCGTTTAAAATATCAAGATAACTGACCCAATTTGATTGAATTTCGCCCTTTTTATCTTGCATCTCTGCGTATTTTAAGATTTCACAAATAAATCTATTGGCCAAATCGCTTAGTTTTACGCTCTTAATTACAGGAACATCTACAATCTCGTAACCATCTTTCCCAAAAGTCAAACCATTTTTTTGATAAATATCTACTATGCTTTCTCGGGTCTGTGTTTCATCAAATAGCAAATTAATTGTGTAATTGCTTGATGAAACGTAAAATAGATGGATCCTATCAGGATCGAATGAAGCTACGATCATTGCTGCTGTTGCAAATAGTTTACTTGCTGTTCCTATGTTAATCCAAACATTTTCAACTGTTCGATCATCATTTTCAAGTGCAAAAATCTCCTTTAATACTTCTGTTAGATTTTTAATACATTTAGTATATCTAATGAAGGAACATTCCCGAATAAAAACTTCAGCAATCATTTCATAACTTTCTTTTACCTTTCTTGCAAAATTTTTTGATATATCGACAATTACCTGATCCTTCTTGTATTTTGCTTTCGATTTTTTCTTTTTGTAATCGTCTTTTTTTATCTCACTTTGGAGTACATAAAGAATATTACAAGGATAAGCGCGCAAACCACGCAGAATTCGTTGATACTCGAATCCTACAGGACAGATGTGAACTTTCAATTTTTCCATTTTCCAATCAATCCGGTTATTTATTTTTTTTTGCTATTTATTTTTATCTAATTTTTGCTTTTTCCTGAGTTTTTTCCTGTTTCTAATTCTACATGCATACAGCACTATATTAATAATGAAAACAATACAATATAATTATTTTACTTATAATATATTAAGTAATATATTTTGATTAACATTATAGTAAAAATATTATATTTTTCATATCAATTGTAAACATTTATATTTTACAAATCTATAATATTTATAGAGTCGATTTTTGTCGATTCGAAGGAGGAGAAAAAATTGTCCCAACAAACAAAGCAAAAAAATAAAAATATAAACAGCGGAAAAAATTTTTTTTCAAAAAAGGGAAGAACAACTTTAAACTTTTCAATAGGTGAATTTCTCGATTATTATATGAAGAACATAAGAAAATTCATCCGATTTAATTCACAATCTCAATATGTTAGAAAATCAAATTATTCTAAACAAAAAACAAGCAAAAAGAGAAAAATTAATCGTAATATTTTTAATCAAACTAATACGCTGTATTTTGAATATCTTCATGGATATATTAACCAAGGAATAAATTATGACAATTTAAGTGAAAAAGAAAATCTCTTTATTCACAAACAAGGCGGTATGATTGTCCATTCGATAATTAAATCATTTATTCAAAAAAAACTACCTGAAATTTCGGAGAAACTAGGAAAAAACCCAGATGATTCTGAAGTTTTGAAACAGGTAAAAGAAAATACTGTGATATTAATATTTGAAGAATATAATAAATTAAAAAAGAAAAAACCTGAAATAACTAAAATTAAAGATGAACTTTTATCATATGTAAAGAAAGCGCTTGAAGGATTTTTGTCAAATCTATATACTGAGTACAAATCCGATAAACGTAAAATTGGACAAGGTTTTGATTTTTTCCAATTTGTTAATGATTACATGCCTTTATATCAAGAATGTCAAATGAATTTTGAATATAATGGTGTTAATATTTTTTTCAAACCAGATTTGATAAGAAATCGTGACGGCTTAAAAGTTTTAATTGATTATAAAACCGGTAATTACTCATCAAATCGATTTGAGAAAGATGAACTACAAATATTACTGTTTGCATGGTGTTTAGAGCAAAAAATGGGTTTTAAAGTTGATAAATGCGAAATTCATTATCTCAGCCAAAAAAACTTAAAAACTGTTGGTCTTAACAGGTGCAAAATAAATCGAATAGTGACCGATTTGAATGTATTTATTCATAGAAAAAAAAAAGTAATAAGTTTCTAAGCAATGAGATATTTTATTTTACAAAATTTCTTATTTCTTATTTCTTATTTTTGATTCTTGGATTATTACTGAGATGTTTATTGACATATAAAATACTGATCTGAATAAAGACATCAGCGAGACCTAGAAAATTTTTATCAGAATATTGGCAGTGAAAATTGAAAAATAATTGAAATAAATAAAGCACCTAAAAAAGATAGAGCAAATTCTCTTTACTCTTTATAAATTGCGATAGATCCTTCAGATTCAGCAACTTCTACTTGTAATTTATAACTAGAAAACTGCTTTTTCAAAAGTTTGAAGATATATTCAGCCAGTAATTCAGCAGTAGTAGCCGATATGGGTAAGAATCTTACATCAATCTTTGGAAAGATGTAGCGCTTTCCATTAAAATATACTTCGATTTCATCAGCAAGATCAACAGGTGTTTTTATTTCTTTAATATGGATAAATTTACTTTTTGCAGGGAGTAAAACTGCATGATCTAATCCAGATATAATATTGCTAAGGTGGGATTTTATTTCATAAAAATCAACTACAAAAAAATGCTCATTTAGTTCACCAGTAAGTTCTACATTTACTGAATAATTATGACCATGCAGCCTCGAGCATTTATCATGTTGATAAAGAAAGTGAGAAGCGGAAAATTTCAAACGTGGATCAGAAATTCTTACAGTAAACGGCATTTTAATCATTACCTTTCTTGATAACTTCATATGAAAGTGGATCTACAGCATTATTGGCTGCAAATGCTTTTAATCGTTCATCACAACTTCCACATTGGCCACAAGCTAATTCTCTTCCTTGATAACAAGTCCAAGTTAATGAGTAATCAACATTTAATTCTAGGCCTTCTTTAACAATATCTGCTTTAGATATATTGAGATAGGGCACTTCTATTTTGATTGGCCAATAATGACAAAGTTTTGCAACTTGTTGCATAGCAGATACGAATTCAGGTCGGCAATCAGGATAAATTGCATGATCTCCAGAATGTGCACCATAATAAACAGATTCGGCGCTAATTGATATTGCATATGCTAAAGCAAGACTTAACATAATCATATTTCGATTGGGAACAACAGTATCCTTCATAGATTCACCATCATATTCCCCATGTGGGATTTTTGTTTCAGATGTTAGTGCATTTTTACCGAATATTCCCGCTTTTGTTATTTTTTCTAAAGAAATTATTTTATGTGGAAGATTGAATTTTTCACAATTTTTTATTGCAAATTGGACTTCCTTTACATGTTTCTGTCCGTATTGAAATGTAATACAATAAATCTCTTTTCTCTCTTTTAGTAGGCGATATAGCAATGTAGTAGAATCAAGTCCACCTGAAAGAATTAAGACAATACGATTGTTTATCAAATTTTCATCGTTTATATAATGTAAGGAATTCATATAGCTAATTGAATTAAGCCTGATTTATTGATTTTGATACTATCAATCTAATTTTAAAAATAAAAACAGTTCTCAATTATTCGACTAGAATCAAATCCTTTAAAAATTGAAATATTGAGGTTATTCATTCTGAAAAAAAAACTAATTTACACTAACAACTTGAAAATTTTAAAAAAGCCTATTAATTATTCTTGGAAATCAAATAGATAAAGAGAAAGAGAAAGAGAAAGAGAGAGAAAGAAAAAGGAATATAAAAAAAAAGAAATATAAAGAAAAAGGGATATAAAGAAAAATAAAGAAGAAAAAAGACTAAAGCATCAATTTAAATTTCTTTCTTTTAAGGAACAGATATAAAGTAATAATACAGCTAATTGTGATAATAATTAGAGAATTGAAAGAATATCCTGGAATTGAAGCAAATGGACTTGTGAATGATTCATCATCTGAAGTGTTATCACTAGAAGTACTAGTTGAATTATTGCTTGAAGTAGTTGTATCATCCGTTGTAGTATTAGTAGATGTTTTTTCGATAATTTCAACTCTAATACTTGAATTCCCTATCAGTCCTTCTTTTGTAAAGAAAAAGATACCAATTTCATATAATCCAGGATTCCAATTGATTATCAAATAAGAAATTTGTTGTTCGCTTTGATATATACCTGTAATTAAAGTATTAAATTCAGATAATTCAATTATTTGATACGATGTTGGAGTATATCCTTCGGGAACATAAGCAGTCCACCAAATTGATGCTGAACTATCTTCATACATTATAATATCATCAGATTTTGTTATTCTAATTTCTGGAAATGGGAAAATTTCAACTGTAATATTACAAAAACCTGTGATATTTTCAACTGTATAGAAATATGCACCGATACAGTAAAGTCCTGGAGACCAACCAGTCATATCGAAATTAACAGCCGTGCCATTGAAATAAATTGAGTCGCCTGATAAAATTGTGCCACCACCCCACACATCTACTATTTCGTAGTTTGCTGGTGTTAACGCACCATATAAATAAGGAGTCCAAGAAAGAATTAAAGTCTGATTGAAATTTGCTGATAAATACGTGGGTTGTTCAATGTAAATTTCTGGACTTAAAACATCAAAGATTTCAACTGTTATATTGCAAAAACCTGTGATATTTTCAACTGTATAGAAATATGCACCGATACAGTAAAGTCCTGGAGACCAACCAGTCATATCGAAATTAACAGTTTCAATGGGACAACTGTTAAT
>NZ_JBPLBG010000053.1:0-58127 GCF_054039255.1 Candidatus Harpocratesius sp. | reverse complement strand
TTACTCTTTTTTTTGGAATGAAGCCTTAAATTCAGTTAATTCTCGCTTATATCGACGGGGGCTCGTCACAATCTCGTTATCCCAGCGTATCTGCTCTAATTCTTCATAATGTCTTGGAAAAATACGTTCTGGATGAATCTTATGAGAACAGAAAAGAGTTGGACACCACATCAAATCAGGGCGCCCGATTTTATATGCTGTTAGCGGAACCAGCACTCCCAAACAATTTAATAGCAGAATTTCCATTTTAGTTAAAATCTCTCCACAGCAGTGGAGATGGGCGGAATTATAGACAGTCTCATTTAAATTGTAGTGTTCTTCGATCCTTGTTCGAATATTATAAACTTTTTCAAGGGTTTTACTCTCTGCGGTGTCAACAAAGCGCAAATAAAATCTATAATGCTTCTTTTTAGTCACCATCACACCACTAGAAATGTTATTTTTCAGAGGGATAATTGGATAGATGCCAAATTTAAGATATGCAAATTAAAAATTATAATTAAGTCGACCTCAGATTGAAGAATTTATAAACAAGATGGAATATTTTTAACAAATTCTTTGAAAAATCCGAGTTCAACAAAAAAAGAATTGAGATAATTCAGATTTGAGTCGGAGATATATAAATAGGTTTCAAAAAAGCGTTCAAATTAAAAAAGATGAAATTTACTCATAAGAAAAAGAGATATGAAAAAATTTATTATGAATTAACAATTGCATGTGAAAACCCTTACAATAAAATATGCGATTATTCCACTTAAAGGCTTCAGTACCTTTATTCTCTCACCTTTAGCAAAAAAATCAATTAAATCTATCCATCTTTTTAATTAAAATATCTTTATTTTCATTTTACAAGCTGACTTTTTTTTGGAAAATGTTTATTCAAAAAAAAACGATTGCTTAAAAATCCACCCCATGCACAAGAAAACATCGCAAATGCACCTATTAAATCTAATAAACCAACAAAAAGTTTTTCTCCATTCATTAAAGCAATGATATAAAATGCCAATTCTATTAATAAGATACTTATAAACGATATCCAAAAAGCTCGTTTCCAAGTCCCAGCAAATAATCCAGTTAAAAAGAAGGGAAATATAATAATAAAAATTATATATTCATAAGATTGTTCATTTATTACTTTTGTTTCCATCAAGTATTGATAAATAGAATTAATCGTTGGAACAAAATAAGTAATTGAAAAAGTTAATCCAAAAAGAAGCAATGCTAAAAGGATAAAGATTGATTTAGTTCTGGGAAGTGTTATTGGAAACTTTCCTCCTCTAGTTATTTCACTAATTGGAAAATCTTCAATAAGATATGAATTCTTTTCTTCATCCTTCGGATATTGCTCGTTGAAAGCTTTCAAGATTTTTCCATTTAGTTTTTTTGCTGGAATTTCCCCATCGCCTTGATCATAAATACCGACTGCAAATCTTTCTTTCATCTTCTTTTCATATGTTAAAATCATAATTCCATTTTCTAATTCTAACACTTGCATTTCATCCATGAGCGTTTCTTTTGAAAATTGAATTAATACTGTAATCAATCCTGAAAGCAATTGAAAATTAATTTGATGCTCCGACACTTCTCGGTGCCATTCATAAATACCAATTCCACTTTGTTCTAAGATGAAAAAATCCTTTAACATGATTATATTATTATTTAAATGAACAGTTATTAAAGAATATCTTCTGTAAATACAAATTAACCCTAACTATCAACATTAGGAATATTATAACAAATAAAGATAAGGTGATTCTTTTTTTAGTGAATTAAGTTAGCTTTGATTAATATCAAACAATTCTACACTAATCTGTATTGATTAAAAAAATCTTATTCTCAGTGAAAATTTAAATCCAGATCATTCGTATAAACAAGATTTACGAAAATAAATTAAATTTTCTTAACTAAATTTTCATAAAAAAGGGTTCTCATTACTGTAAATATCAAAATGGGTCAATTTTTTTATTTATGAGAAGGGTAAATATTCGATATTATTGCAGTTTGAGAACCCTTAGTTATTATCATTCAATTTTTAATTTAAATTCTGATGAACCATTGGTTCCTAATCTCAATTGATTCAATTAATTTCAAATATATTCTTCTTATTCGATAATTAATCTTATTCATTATTTTTTTTTCTTTTTCCAATTTTTAATTCTTTCAATCTTTTTAAATTGTTCATAAAGATAATCCTTAATTATATAACTTGCTTAACTTTCTTTGAAAAATGCCCAAATTAATCCGTATTAATTTAGCAAATAATGATATTCAAATTGAAGAAATAAATGAAGATCATCACTATTATTATTTCGGTGGGAGAGCTCTTTCTTCAAAAATTATATCTGAAGAAGTCAATCCTCAAGTAAATCCATTAGATGAATCTAATAAATTAATTATTGCTGCGGGTTTATTAACAGGAACACCTTGTCCAAATTCTGGAAGAATTTCGATTGGGGCAAAAAGTCCATTAACCACAGGTATTAAAGAATCAAATGTTGGTGGGAGAGCTCCCGCATTACTTGGTCGGCATGATATTCGAGCTCTGATTTTTGAAAAAAAGGCAATTTCATGGAAAATCTTAATTGTAGATGGAGAAGGTAATCTTAAACTTCAACCTGGTGACCATTATCAAGGAATGAATAATTATGAATTAGCAGATGCCTTAAAAAAAGATTTTGGACCAAAAATTGGTTTATTTTCAATAGGAACTGCAGGTGAAAAGCAGTTAAAAGCAGCATCTATTGCTTCAATTGATTTGGAAGGTTATCCTTCACGACATGCTGGACGAGGAGGCATGGGTGCAGTGATGGGCTCAAAAAAATTAAAAGCAATAATTATAATGCCTCCAAAAAAGAATAGGTTGACTTATATAGATTCAAAATCTTTTAAAAATGAAGCAAAATCTTGGGGTTTATCTGTATACAAAGCAAAACGACTTTTTTCGCAATTTGGTACTTTAATCGGTCTAACTACTATGAATTCGCTTAAGGCTCTTCCGACTCATAATTTTAGGCGTGGATCATTCAAGGATGTTGAGAAAATAAGCGCAGAAACACTGTATGATTATATTCAAACCAATCATGGCAAATCTGGTCTTGCATGTTCTCCTGGTTGTGTTATTAAATGTTCAAATTTGGTAAAAAATTCAAAAGGATATCACATTACTTCAAGTTTGGAGTATGAAACAGTTGCATTAAATGGATCAAATCTATTAATTAAAGATATTGAAAAATTAGCAGAAATTGATCGTGCTTGCGACGATGTAGGTGTTGATTCAATCGAAATTGGTAATGCAATGGGAGTATTTATGGAAACGGGAAAAATTAAGTGGGGAGATGCTGATAACGTTATTAAACTTATAAATGAAATTGCTATTGATAACCCAGATAGTCTTACAATTGCAAATGGAGCAGTAAATACTGGAAAAGTGTTTAATATTAAACGAGTGGCTCAAGTAAAAGGGCAAGGAATTCCAGGATATGATCCACGATCGTTTAAGGGGATGGGCGTTACATATCTAACATCACCAATGGGTGCTGATCATACAGCTGGTGCAGCTATTACAGGTAGAGTACCTTATCCAGATAAAGAATATGGAAAAATAACCGAAGCAGAGCACAAAGTTGAACTATCAAAAGGATTACAAATATTCACCATGATCCACGATTCTATTGGTCAATGTTACTTCATGAATCCGACATTTCAATCGACTCCTCATATTGTTAGATTGTTAAATGCAAGGTTTGGATGGAATCTGACACCAGAAAAGCTGATTGAATGGTCAAAAACATGGTTGAAAATTGAAAGAGATTATAATGAAAAAGTAGGACTATCTCCGATAGATCAATTTCCAGAATTTATGATAAATGAACCTCTTGAAGATAACCAAGAGCGAAAATGGGATGTTTCTGAAAGTGAATTAGGAAATTTTTGGGGAGAATTTTAAATTGAATTCAACTAATATTTAATCTTAATTAAGGATCATTGATTAAAATGCGATTTGCAACGATAAATTATAAAAACAGTGAGCAATTGGCTGTATATATAAAATTAAACCAAAATAACGAAGTTTTTTTTATACCAATTGAAGTACTAAACACTTTTTTCAATGTAAATTGGGCTCTATCCATTGAAGAACTCTTGAATTCTAATTTTTTCGATGAATTTTTAAGTTGGATCCAAAAGAAATATCAAGAAATTCAGAGGAATATAATCTCTCAAAATTTAAATGCAATTTTAGCTCAAGAAGTTAAATTTTGTCCACTCTATCGAAATCCTTCAAAAATTTGGGGTATTGGACTAAATTATAAGGATCATGCTAGAGATTTAAATGAAATTGCTCCAGAAACGTTCCCAGCCAGTTTCATTAAAGGAAAAAATACAATTATAGGTTATCAAGATCCTATTATCATTCCTGCACTTTCCCATAGAACTACAGGTGAAGCAGAATTGGGAATAATTATTAAAAAGAAATGCAAAAATGTTCCGCGTTCAAATTGGAAATCAGTGGTGGCAGGATTTGTTCCTATTTTGGATATGACAGCAGAAGATATTTTACGACAAAACCCTCGTTATCTAACGCTAAGTAAAAATTTTGACTCCTTTTTCAGTTTTGGACCCATTTTAATAACTCCTGATGAATTTCCTGAAATAGCTAAGATAAAAGTTTCCACTGTTATAAATGGGCAGATTCATGCCAGCAATTTCATTTACAATATGACGTTTCCTCCAGATTATTTGGTTTCTTTTCATAGTAAAGTAATGACACTTTATCCAGGTGATATAATTTCAACTGGAACCCCGCGTGCAGTGCCATTAAAAGATGGTGATGTTCTTGAATGTCTTATCGATGGATTTCCGACTCTTGTCAATCCAGTCATTAAAGAAAGTGAAAAATAATTCGTGTATTTTAATCAAATTAAATTGTTGAAAGTTGAAAGTTGAAAGTTGAAAGTTGAAAGTTGAAAGTTGAAAGTTGAAAGTTGAAATTTTAGATCTTAGAATAGATCTTCAGCAATATTTTAATCTGTTTTTTTGTAGATAAATTATCCCAATCATCAAGAACAAGATTGAAATGTGTAAAAAGCTGTTTCTTTAGTAGTGTGTAATATTCATGCTCAATTTTACGTTCCTTTTCAACAATTTTATTTATAAATTCAATAGGTAAAAATAACTCATTGTTTTCTTTTTTTTTTTGAGGAAGAGCTTGAAATAAGGAATTAATAATTCTACATGAATCATACATATTATGTAATTGAACAGAATCTTCTAATATGCAATATATAAATGGGAAAAAACGGCATTGGTCAGGGCGCGCAGAATACACATTACATTTTTTCGATTTCGAATTGTAAAATGGGCAACCTTTTTTTTTTTGCATGCGAATAGAAAACACAGGAACGAATTTTGAAATTTCTGTTAATAGAAAATTTTCATCACGAATAAAATATTCATATTCAATTATTTTTAGATATCTTGAAATGAGTAATTTTGGATTTATTTGAAAATTTTTGAGCAAGCGGTGAAAATCTAGTGGAAATATTAGTACATCTCCCTCTTGTGAGGCAGTACAACAATTTCCACAATTATTACATTTCTCCATTAGTTTTTTTCCAAATAGATGATAATTTTCCATAATTAACTCAATAAATTTAATGATAACATAACTTTTATTAATTTATATTTTCTTGTTTAAAACCAAACTTATTCGCACTAACTGGTTGGATAGAGTTCAATTATGGAAATTGAATAACCTTATTATATTTAAATAAGAAATTTATATATTTATTGATTTTAAACTTATTTGCACTAATCTATTCCATAAAAATTAACTAAATTCCAATTCAGGTAAATTACTCAAAATTGTAAATGTATCTTTATGAATGAAAATGCTTCTGAAATGATTTTTTAAGCTTCTCTTGAATTCTTAAGGCGTTTTTTAAAATAACTCTTTATTTGCAGAACAATAAAATAAGAAAAAGAAAAAATGTGTTATAAAATTCTGTTCCAATTAATTTCCAAAGTTAGAAATAGAATTTTTGCATGTAAAATCTTCAAAACAACTTTTATGATACCATTTGTCAGATCTTGCATGGTAGAATAGATATTCACCTTCTATTTTTCTACAAATTACACATGGTTCTTGTTTTTTGATTGCAATTTTGTTTTGTGGATTGTTTGTAGTAATTGATTCTTCAGTCATTCAATAATCCCCTCATAAAAATTTGTCGGCAGTTGTTGGGATTTCCAACAAATCGCTGATATTTTTAGTAGATCGTTCTAAAATAAAAGAATTTCGTTCCAAAGATATTTAAAGGATGAATATTCTATTGTTTATAAAGAAATATCTATGCTCCGACAAAATTATTGCATTAAGTTTGATAAAAATTTCCGAAAGTATAAAAGATCTTTTGAATAAAAAAAAATAATTGAAAATTTCTTTATAGGAAAAAAAAACTTATTCGCACTACATAAAAAATGGTTTTGGCATCTTTACTATTAAAGAAATTGAAAGGAGAATTATTATCATTCTTATGAAATTTTAAAAATTTATAATGGAAAGTAATAAAAAATGATTAAACTAAATGAAAATAAACGGGAGCGGCATTGGGGATATTTCTTTATGGGGATTTATATTTTTATATTTTTATTTTATCTTTTCTTCGATGGTTGGCATTTTGAATGGCTACATTATGGATATTCCGGCGCAAATCAACATTTTGACTTTAATATTTTTGGAGATATGCAATGGGAAATTATAGACGGAGAAAGAGTATATTATTCAACAAATAATTTACATAATTTAGTATATATTTGCTATTGGACAGGTACAATCTCATATTTAGCACTTATTACTGGTAATAAATGGTTAAGACAAGGTTCAGTGGCAACGATGGCATTTCCTGTTATGTCCGCTTTCAGTACAATAAATCCATTTGTTGCATCAGATATTTTTACATGGGATATTTTCTATTATCATTCATATATACTCCAGATCATATATGATTTGAATCATTTATGCGGTATCATTATGGGAATTTATAATTATAATGCTTTGAATAAGAATAATGAAAAAATCAATTTTAAAAAGATAACTCCAACAATTCTTTTTACTTGGTTGTTATTTATTTTAGCAAGAGTTTTTCTACAGAAATGGCCATATTGGGCACCCGGTAATGAATTAGGAATGATAAGTACAAATCAAATCAATAATATGCCGTTTGTTTTTTACGGATTGGAATATATCATTGTTATTGCTTTACTTTATTTCATTAACGGAATTCTTTATTTCGTAAATCCGAAAATAAAACGCACTTGGGTTAGAACACTTGCTCCATTTTTAGTATTTGCGATAATTACAGTAATTTTTGTTCAAGTTGGTCTAATTGAATTACAAGAAATTCCTTATACGGCTTTTATACAGTACTAAAAAAGTAATCTTTTTTATCATATAGATATTTTTTTCGAATTTATTTTATCTATTTAGTTATTTCTTTTTTCTCTTGCATAGTATAGTGATTAAAAGAGTCGTTGCAATTCCAACACTTGCACCAATTAAATATGGTTGATAATCAAAATTAAATATTGACATTGATTCATTATTTTGAAATACTACGAATATTGATATTTGTTGTTGATTACCTGATTTATCAATAGCTATTGCTGTTATATTATGTACTCCATTTTCATAATTTTTAGAATCTAAATTGTAAGTTATTATAGGATATGGATAAAAATCTGACATAATTGATTCATTAATTAAAATACCATCAAGAACGACTTTAATTAAATTAAGCGCTTGATCATCATCAGCTTTTACAGTTATATTGAATCTATCACTGATTCTTGTATTTGAATTTGGACTTTTAATGATTATTGATGGTGAAATCAAGTCTAACGGTGCAATACCTTCATCATTTAAAGAAATTTCTGTTCTAAGAGGTTTTGAACTTTTTCCATCTTCTACTTTAGCTTCAAATAAAATTCTGTAATCTCCCTTTCCATCACCAAAAATTCCCGGATATCTTCGAGTATCTATTGTAATGCTATAATTTTTTTCTCCATTTTTGGATGAATCTTTATTAAAAGTCAGATCAAAATAACTAAAATCTGAGAAATCATCATCAGAAAAGTAATATGTGCGGTTTTCATCTGTTTTGGGTGTAGGCCATTTAAACCACCATGGAAAAATTCGAGCACGAATAAATTCCATCTTAGAGTTATTTTCAGCAACAACCCATAACGTAATATTTTGTTGGTTAAAGGGTAAAAATTTCTTTATACTACATTTAATTAAATTTACATATTTAAGCGATGCAATCGGCGTTCCAAGTGAAATTTCTTCTACATCGTAGCCATCACCACCATTGGGCAAATCTCCTGTAATGCTGTTTACCTCATGTCCGGTGTTATCATGATTGTCATCAATCCATGGTTTTTGAATATCGCTTAATCCCCAAAGATCTACACATTCGGTAGCATATTCAAAACAATAGCCCAATTTATATCCCATTGTTAAAGCGGCCCAAAAATGCTCTGAAAAGACCGCGTGTGTAAGATCTGGATTAGGATATGCATTGTGATATTTATCAGTTGAACAAATGATTATTCTCCCATTTTTACTAATATGTTCAATAAATGATCCTGAATGACATGCTTCATAAATTATTAAAGATCGCGCCATTGTAGTTGTACTTTCAAGAGTATCTAAATAACTATCTAAATTATCTCCACTTAAATCAACCCCTGGAATGCACATTGTATTGAAACCTCCATGATCTAGTAAATAAAGACCAAGCGCGTTATTTTCATCTACTTTATTTTTTGCCCAAGTAGTTATTGCATATTCAATATTTCCTTTTGTTGATTCAGCATCAGCATTAGTTGGTAAAGAGCCATCCCAGTCTGCTGCGAGATAATAAATATCATTTGAAGAAAATCCGAGATTAATTATTGAATTATATACACTATTACAACCTTGTTCAATCATATAATATAAATCATGATCTTCTTTATCACCTGCAACGATTATCCATGCACCTATATGTAATGTATACGCTTCAGCATTTTTTGGAGATGAAGGATTATAAAATGAATCTTTTTCTGCTGAATATGTGGATTTTGATGCAAAAATATCAAAACAAGATATTTCTAAAGAAAGGAAAATTAATAAAAGAATTTTATAGTTGATTTTTCTCAATATTTTTCTCACCACCACAATATTTGATTTTACATATTAATATTTCTTTTTACAGTATAATAAAAAAAGCACCAAATCAGTAATAATTGTTCAAATAATAATTAAAAAAAAAACTAATCTACACTAATATATACTCAATACAAATAGAAAATTGAATAAATTGGATAAAATAAAGGATATAGAAAAAATAAAATGAATTTAGATATAAGATAGAAAAAAAAAATAAGATTTCTTGAATGTAATCAAAAATATCATTCTAACTTTATATAAAAATTATTAATTATAATTCAGAAATAATATTTTTAATTTTTTTATCTAAAGATTTTAGATCGAAAACTAATTTTCCTGCTAAAATTAAAGTATTAGAAAGTTCCATAATCTTTTCGATCAATTCGTCTTCTTCTAATTTATCGAGTATATCAAGAGTTTTATCCAATTTATATACTTGTCTTTGGTAAGAGGGTAAAGTAATTGATTTTGATAATTCTTTTGAAAAAGATGAAATTAATGATCTAACATCTTTTTCATATTGTGGGATCTGTGTAAAAATTTCAATTTTCTTATTTAAATATTGAATAATTCCTTCATCTTCAATTTTTTGAGCGAAATTCAAACAATCTCCCAATAATTTGCGCGCCTGTCTATAACTATGCTCTTTTCCCATTGATTTACTTTTAAGATAAGAAGATACTATTTTTTCAGGAATTGTTTTTGCCAGTTTGATTAAATTTTGAGCTTCATCAAATTTTCCATTATCAATTAGTTTATTCGCTGAATGGCCTATTTCTTCCTTCAAAATAGTCTCATTTTCAAGTTTCATAAGAATATTATTCCTAAAATCAAAAATTTCTTTAAGGCTTCCATTTAAATCTGAATTTCCATTAATCTCCATTTCTAGATTTTTAGCCATTTCTTCTGAATAAATTTGGGCAATTTCTAATGATTCTTTAGAATCTAGAAGAAAAACTAATAAAATAGAACGATCTTTTTTAATGGGTTGAATAAAATATTTAAAGGGAAAAAGACGGATATTCATTGTATAATTATCATTTGAAGAAAAATACCGAATCATAATTTCATTTACTGTCTCTTGTGGAGGTTCATCCTCTTTTTCAGGGATGTATTGTGCTAAAATTGACCATTTCGGTATTATTTGAGTTGGGTTTGAATAATTGTCTCCTTTATGTCCTTGTATTTTATTGCTATTTTGGTCATTTGATAACATTATTTGAACAGAAAACAGTATTAGTCCTTTAATCATCTGGATCACTTTTCCTTTCCTATTTCTAATCAAGAATTCATAACTAATTAAATATTACTTTAAAAATAAAGAAAAAATTAGATTTTTGAATTTTTGAATTTTTGAATTTTTGAATTTTTGATTTTATTCAACTAAAATTTTTTACCCACATAAGCCAATAATAAAGTGAAGATTGGAAATTATACTATTTTTATTTCAAAAACAATACTAAGCTGGGTGAGAAATATCGGGAAAAAATCAATTTATAAAACTGCATTTATGAAAGCTCAAAAAACTATGGATATTAGCAAAATTAAAGAAATTCTTAAAAAGAATCTACTTTTGGTTCACGATAATACTGAAAATTACACAGAAAGGGATGCCCAGCATATTGAGTTTATTATGAATTTATTTACAAAAATAAGAAAATTACGAGAAGAAGAAGTTTTATTAATATTTTCAGAATGTGAGGAACTTTATTTAACAAAAAATTTCGAATTGGCATTATATTTAATTGGTTTTGCAAAAACGATTGTAAATCAATCAGGATTACATAATTGGTTTCAGAAAATTCATGTATTAGAACGTAAAATTGCCAGAAGTTTAGAAATTGTTGAAAAATATAAATCTTATTTTTCAATAGACTTGAAAAGTATACCCATTATTCAAATCCAGCAAATTCATAATCAATTAGAAATGCAATTCCAAGAATTAGAAGAAGATCAATCTCGACAAGATGCAATTCATCCAGATATAAAAAATGATTTTAAAATAGTATATTCCAAAATAGCAAAATTTATGGAAGATCATGGAATTCCTCGTTTAAATATAGAAGATACAAAGAATTTAAGTATGTGGGGTTCTACAAAAAAGAATTTAGATTTAAAAAGTAAAGAAATGAAATTTAAACGATATTATTCTAATGCAGAAAAAATTCTAAAAGAAAATACTCCTGAATCATTTCAACAAGCTCATGAAGAATTCCTAAAAGCATATAAAATCGTCCAAGAAAATCCATTCACATTCTCGTTACGCCAAAAACAAGAAATAATTGAAAAATTAGATAAGATAAATTATCAAAAATCTCTTGAAACAAAAAAAACACCCCAATTATTCCAAGAAATTAACCAATTGTGCAACAATTTTCAATTTGATGTTGCTTTAAAGAAGCTAAAACAACACAAACAAAAATTACAAGCTATGGGTGTAAAGCAAGATGATATAGATCTTAATGAATTTGAAAATCGCATTGAAAAAAATAAGGAAATCTATTTGAAATTGCAAAAAATCGAAGAATCTTTACAAAAAGGTGATATTTTAGGCGCAAAAACTAAAATTATACCTTTTAATCAATATTTTTCTCAAATTCGTAATAAGATAAATATATTTTCGACATTACTAAATCGTATTATATTAATTCAAAATTCCCTTCAATCATCTTCAACAGATTCATCTAAACAAGTTAAATCTTCGTTTTTATTTGATCCTTTTCAAGATGAAATACCTAAAAATGAACAAGATTTGGATAAACAGGAAATTTTCTCAAAAAAAGAAATATTCAAGCAAATTTTAGCAGAAAAGGGACAAATATCCAAAACTGAAATTTCAAAGATACTTAATATTCCAACAGATGAACTTCTCCATTTTTTAATGGAATGTAAATCAAGTATTGATTTTACTGTTCAAGGACCTCTGATTTATTCAGAAGATAAGCAATTTTCTGTTAAAAACAAAAGAATACAACATTTAAATTCAAAGCCAATATCATCAGAAACAAAAAAGACCAGAATTAGAAAGGAAAAGGAAAAAGAAGATGAAGATCTTCTGGATACTCTAGAGAATCTTTTAAATGATGATTAATAGAGTGATGAAACTTTTATAATACATTGTGTTTTTTCAAAAAACTTTTGATTGTATCTTCATCTTTATTGAAGATTTCAGAAATAACTGTAATTGTGGTACTTTCATTCATCCCCATATTTGTATAATCTTTATACAATTGGATCCAAGTTTGTTTGTCACTTGCATATTCTTTTGGATGTGTTTTTTCAACATGGCGCCAGTATGGGCGTTCCGTTAATATTTTACCGCAATATGGACATTTTCTGGTTGCTTCGGGAATTTTTATCACCAAATATTTCTTTTAATATATATAAATCAAACATCTTTATCTTAAATGTTTTCGGATGAGAGTTATCAAGAATCAAAGTCCAGTTGAATTTTTATTATTTATATTAATTTAAGTTTATTAAGAAGTTATAGCAAAGTTTTCCCGCATTATAGATAACTTTACCAAAAGGATTATATTTTTCTTTTATGAAGCTTTCATTAGCTTGTTTCCTGTTGTATTTGGAAAATTTTTAAAGTTCTATGCCGAAATGTTCTTGTGAAAAAATAATGGAGGCTAAAGAAAACGTTTTTAGAAACATATAATTTTTCCTTAAAAACAAACAGACGAGAAGAATTTGTACAAATAACTCAAAAAATAAAAAAAATATTAAAAGAAACCAATGTTAAAACAGGATTTGCAAAAGTATTTTGTCCCCATACTACTGCTTCTGTTTCTATAATTCAAAATGCAAATCCTGATGTTTTACGAGATATAAACACTATTTTACAACCACTTATTCCACATAAACAATTACTAAATGTGGAAGGAAACTCAGATGCTCATTTTAAATCAACACTGTTTGGAAGTTCTCTTGATATTCCAATCGAAAATGGTGAATTAATTCTTGGATCTTGGCAGGGCATCTTTTTCTGTGAATTTGATGGACCTCGTGCAAGAAAAGTCTATGTGCAGATTTTCGGTGAAAATGTTTGATTCTTTTAATCAAAATATAAAAATAAAATACATTTTTAATTGAATTCTTTGAATTTTTTTTTTAATGAGGTTTCGCAATAATCTTTCTCTCTTATCTATCACTCTGATAAAATAGCATTCATTTAGATGGTGAAGATTAATGTGAAAAGTCATGTTTTTTTTTAATAATTAAATTTCCATTTTCAATACTATTATTATTTTTAAAAATAAAATAATTTTAGTTGATTATTTATGCTCTTTCAAATGAAAAAGTACTCAAGTAAAATTCTATCTCCAATTGGTCGAAAATGCCAAAATATACCTGCAAATTATTTTACACTTGCTAGTTGCTTAATTTCAATTATCGCAGGTATTGGATATTATTTACACAATTTAGTAATTACATTTAGTGCACTACTTTTTATCGAGTTTTTCGACCAATTAGATGGTATTATTGCAAGATTACAAGGTCCTACAAAATTTGGTGCATTTTTAGATTCAACTTTAGATAGGTACGGCGATCTCGCAATTATTATTGGAATCTGGGCGGGAAATTATTTAGAAAATTGGTTTATTTGGTTTATCCTTTTAGGTGTGATAATGACGTCATACATGAGGGCTCGAATCGAAGCATTAGGAATTAAGTCGTTGGGTGGAGTCGGGCTTTTTGAAAGAACGGATCGTATTCCACTCTTATTATTTGGCGTAATTGGTCAAATCTTTTATTCTCAATCAATTCTGATTTCTTTAATCATTCTAGCAATTGGTAGTAATATAACAGCTATTCAACGATTTTTATTTGCACGAAAGCATCTGAAAATAATTCAAAATTTAGAATCTAATTCCCAAGATTGATTAGATTTTTCTTTTTAATATTTTTAATCTTTAGAACAATTTCATTAATTCTATTTTTTAACCAATCATCATTTGGTGTTTTCTTAAATTTTTGAGTGTATTCTACTATTTCTGCAAACAAGGGATAGTAGAATAATTTTAATTCATCTGATATGTCTGAAATTTTAAAATATATCTGATCTGACTCATCTAAATAATTCTTTGAAAAAATACAACGATATGGTTTTGCATTTTTCCAAGTTGTTCCAAGTAATTTATAAATTTCATTATTATCTGATATATTAAAAAGAGGTTGGAGAAGTTTTATATTATGACTGCGAAGAAATGGTGGAAAAAGAGAGAGAACTTCAGAAACTTGATTCAATTTTAATCGTGAACCATGAGCTGAGCGTTCTCCAGATACTAAAATAGAACTTCCAATATGGTGAAGAAGGGGAACACGCATCATATGAAAAAAAAGATGGCAGGCAGGACAAGGTGAATAGGCACCAAATAATTTCTGAACAATAGTCATCGGTCGAATAATCACTTTTTCAAATAATTCAGCGACATCTATATAATAAAATCGCATTGGTATTTTGCAGTATCGATTATAAATGATCTCCTTAATTTTCTCAAAATGTTCTTTTGGTTCATTGAAATTTCCATAAAAAGCAGTATGATACATTCCAAATCCAACAATTTCAGAAATAGAATCTTTATTAATTTCGCTAAATTCATCTAAAATTTTAATTATCGCTGCTACACTATCTTTACCTGCAATCTCAACGCCCATTCGTGTTGATTTAGGGTTTTTTGAAGGTATCTCTTTTAAAAATCGATCTATTGTAAATAATTGAGTGAATTTAACTTTAGGTTCTGAGTTTTGATTTTCCATTGAATAGCTTCCTTTTTTCTGTTAAGTTTTAAATCAATTTTATCAATTTTATTAATTTTTTTACTCATTATACATTAATATTTCTATTTTTTTAACTCGTTCCCAAAAATCGATTAATTCTTCGTCAACAAAATTTGGACATATTTCTAACACAAAAAATCGCTCTTGTGTGGTTGGTACTTTCAAAATTTTTTCAATCCACTTTAAAACTTGATGACAATTTTCGAAAAATCGTTTGTAGTCAAAGGGAAATCGGTTATGTTCAGGTAAATTTTTAGTGTATGGTAAAAGATGTTGATCAGAAGATCCGTCATTAGCATGAACATGAAATACTTGAACATTAGGGAGAAATGCTGATGAAAAATGGACCCAGTCATCAGTTCCCATACCATCCCTTTGTTGAAAAAGCAAATAGTACCCAAAATCAAAGCAAAATCGGAAATGATTAATAAGAATTGTGTACCCTTTTTTTTTTAAACTTTGTCGGATTTTTTTTCTAAGTTCTAGCAAATGCTGTAAAGATTGGAAATAAGCACCGCTTTCTTGAGCATTTTCAATATATAAAGTAATATTGTTTTGATGAATTAAATCTAAAATTTTTAAGTGGCATAAATTTTCGACAAATTCATCACCCAAATCTTGTGGTTTTTGAGGTGGATGTATTATTATTCCGTTAGCATCGTAGTTTCTGCACCATTTTATTTGTTCGAGAAGTATATTATGAAAATTTTCGCTTGGTGGGAGAAATTCAGTTGTACTTGGAATATGAAATAAAATTGCTGGATCAAAATTAAGTTTCTTTTTTGCATTATTGAAAGCTTGCGATACTTCATGGTTAAAGTATTTTCTTCCACCATTTTTGAAATGTATTGCAGGTTGAATCCAGTCAGGAATATTAGCTTTTTTTTGAATATTAATGATCCATTCAAATAATCTTTTGAAGGTAATTTCGATGGTATTTTCTAAATTATTCTCATGAATCTTTTTCATTAAGGGTGATTTAAAAAAATGTCTATTCCATTTGGATTGCGGTTCAAAGAGTGAAATATCTAATTCATATCCAATATGTATTTGCTTATTTGATTTGAAATTCATAGAAATCAGAATTATGGTTATAAGAGATATAAAAATTTGTTGTTATAATAAAGTCAAGAAGAATATTTCAAAAATTGTGAGAGGACGATTAAAATTTGCAATATAATAACTATCTAAATTAATTGCATTATCAAATTCATATGTGTATTTTTTAGTGAAAATCTCGCAAATTTCAGGTTGTCTTGAAATAAAAAGACCAATAAGTGCATTATCTGGAGAGGTAGAATACTGAATTAATTCTTTATTGTTCTTTAATAGAAAATTAGTTAATACATTTTTAGTTACTTTTATTTTAATTGAATCAAATTTAAGTTCATTTTTTACTAAATCTTCAATAAAAGAAATCTCCTTTTCTTTGAATATCTCTAATTTATTGTGTAAATATTCTTCTGTTATTAAAACTTCTAAAGTAAGGGAAGGAATTGCTTTTTTCCATTCTTTACAATATGAAAGAAAGGTATTTTGTGATTTTGAATCAGAAACAGATAAATTCTTAATTACAATTTTAAAATTTTCATTAAATGAAGTCTTTATTATATCACCTTTTGCTATACGGAAAGATTTAGCTTTGCCAATTATTTCATTTTTAAAAAAATCTGGTGTATAATCATCAGAATTTATATTTACAAATTCAACAGGAGGGACTGAAATACTTTCTGGATTTAATTTATACTCATCTACAAAATTATGAAAGCAAATCTCACAATTTTCTATTCTCCGGTCTGCTTCTGTTCTAATCTGCTTTATTTTTTCTGAAATCAAAATTTCCCATGATGTTATTGGATCCTTTATATTGACAATCATTGGTCGGTTATAAACTTGAATTAGACCAAGTTTTTCAAGTAATTGGATTACTTTATAAGTTCTTTTCAAACTTAGTTCGCTATTATCAATGAATTCCTTAATATCTTCAACACTTTGCTTTTGAAGGAGTAGATCATAAATATATTCAATTCCTTTTTCGCGAATATCAATTGAATGAAAAAGATCAACCAAAAATGCAATTCTTCCCTCTATATTCATGATAACCCCACTTAATGTAATTTTAGGAGTTCAACCCTTTTTAGCATATGTTCTGTCAAACTTTGAAAAATAAATTCTACATTCTCGCCGGATTTTGCTGATGTTTCAATATATTCGGTCAAATTATTTTGGATTGCGGTTTGAATCCCGTGATCTTCTGGAACCTTTCGAATTGATGTCAGATCTTTTTTATTTCCAACTAAGAAAATTGGTATTTGACTATTTTTTTCTCTAACGATACTAATCCAAGAATCAAGTGCATGTAACGTTTCAGGGCGTGTAAGATCAAATAAGAATATTGCACCGGATGATCCAAGACAATAGGTTGGAAGAAGAAAACGAAAACGTGATTCTCCGCCGAGATCCCAAATCTGGAGTTTAATATATTTATCTTTATAATGAATTGTCTTTACAAAGAATTCAACTCCAACTGTAAGTTTAATATCTTCGGAGAATATTCCATGTACGTATCTATCAGATAAAGATGATTTACCTGTAGAGGCAGACCCAAGCATAAGAATTTTGAACGTATAATCAATATCTCTTGACATTTTTTTTCACTGTTATCATCGGCGAGAATAATAGAAGCCACTTTCAGAACAGAATTATGTAAGTGTTTAAATTATTTTATATGTATTAACAAAAGTTGGTCAACTTCCTTAATTAATTTAGTGTTCTTTAATCAAAAAATTTATCATTTGCCAATTTCTAAGTAAGAAATATATTATGGTTGAAATAAAGTTCGACCCAAATTCTCCGTACAGAATCAATATTATTCGTAACTGGAAAGATAATTTGGAACAGATTTATTCTATAAGCATATTCTTGTTAATTTTTCTTATTTTCTCCATTTTTGCTTGGATTAAAGATCATCCTTCTGGTTTGGCATTATTACTTTGGGATATTATATTTTTAGGAATATTACTTTGGTTTTTTTTACCTACTAAACAAATGGTTATAGATCTTGATAAAAATGAATGGAAAATTCAAATAAAAATAACCTTTTTAATAATTCCAATTTTTTCACAGAAAATTTCAGATCTTAGTTTTATTTTAGTAGAAGATATAACAGAAGATAATCGAGACACGAATAAAAAGCTCACCTTAAATGATCTAAAGTATCATTCATCTCTGCAATTTTTAGGATTTGCAAAAAATGAAGGAGAATTTAAAGATTTTCGAGAAAAATGGATCTTCTCAAAAAGAAATACTTCAAATTTCCGCGTTCATTTACGCGAAATTAAAGAAAATACACGTATTGCACAGACTTTAGTAGAAATATTTCAAGGATTGAATATTCCAATCGAATTAATGTTGAAACGAAAAGTTTATCAAAATGGAAAATTAATTAATCAAAATTGAAAATTAATTAATCAAAATTGAAATAAAGGATATTACCATTTTTTTAATTGTTCTTGAATAATTAATTTTAATGGAGGGTACTCTTCACGAATAAGAGTTTGACTGAGAATCTGTTTTGCTTTTCTACCCCCTAATTCTGAAAGCGCTTCGATTGCTGCTTTTCTAACTGCCATATCATCGTCTTCTAAATATGGAAGAATTTTCGTAATCCATTTTCTATCTCCTGTAGTTCCTAAATTTTTTAATGCTTTTACTCTTATAAGAAAATCAGGGTTATTTAATTCTGCTACAGCTAATCTTATATTATTTGGATTTAACTGATTAAGAACTTTCTTAACAATAGTTAATTTCTTTTCACTTCTTGTTCTTAAAGCATTTTCTAAAATAGGTTCGCTAATTATTGGAAATTGAATAATTGTTTTTATAGCTTCTTGCTGCAAAGGAAGATGTGAATGATAAATAAGTGGAATTGCCAAAGGAATAAGAGATTCATCATTAATTTTTTGAATAATTTGTAAACCCTTGATTTGATAAATAGGTCGGTTAGCATGAATTAAGAAATTGATACAATTTTGCTGAAACCATTCAGGATCATCCGAGTGAATTATATTTTCTAAAAAGAAAGGTAATATTTTTATTGGTAAATGAGAAAGAATTTGATTCATATATTCTTTAAAAATCGAGTAATTTTGGTTTTCCATATCATTTATCAGCAGTTTTAGAAGATATGTAAGTTGATTATCTGACATAGATGATAGAGAAGTTTTATGCCATTGATCGAGATATTGGAAAGCTTTTGTGGGATGGTTAGGATGGTTAAGTTTTTTATTCATAACTATAGCGTCCTATAGATGAAATAATTTTTGATTTATATTCTTAGTACAATGAATTATTTTGAGCTTGATATTTAACTGTTTTATATATTTCTCAAAGATTTAGTACTAATTTATTTTATAATGTTCTAAATTTGAAAAAAATTTAAATTCTTTATTATTAGAGCCTTGTTCTTGAAAGACTTTTTATAATGGTTTTTCTTTCTCCAACGATAAATCCTTAAAAAAATATAAATTTAATTTTATGGATTATGAAATAATTGCGATATTTCAAAATATTTTGAAATCTTATATAAAACATTTATAAAAAAAACATGAAATAAAACATGAAATAAAACATGAAATAAAACATAAAATAAATTATCAGTAATTACAATAATGTATTAAAATATTAAATATCATATATTATTATCAGCAACTTAAATAATGATTATTTAGTGCGAATAAGTTTTTAATAAAAAGAGAAAGAGAAAAAACAAAAAAAAGATTAAATAAGTGAGTTATCAAATGGAAAAAACAGATTGGAAACTAAACACAATTGATATGAGTATCTTTGAGTATATTGAGAAACCAGTCTTGGTTTTTTCCAATCATGGTGATATTATCTTTGTGAATAGTTTTACTGCATGTTTTTTAGAATATAACGCAGAAGAATTAGAAAAACATTCAATATTTGAATTTTTAGAACAAAAATCAATAAATATCATTAAAGGAATAATTGAACAGGAATCTTTTTTAGAATCTGAAGTTTTAGAACTTACAATTAATACATTTTCACAACAGTACTCAATTCTTGCTCATTTATCACTTGCTCATCAAAGTTCTTCACAAAAATTATTTCTATTTATAATTGAAAATTATAATGATTCAAAAAACAAAAAAGACAATAATACTTCGAATTCATTTTCTCAAATATCTCGATTTTTAGAAGATAAAAGATTATTTGATAAAATTATTGAATTAAATCCTTATGCAATTGCAATTTTCGATCCAAAAGGTTATTTTTTACATGCAAATAAAGCTTTTTATCAAATCTTTCTTCAAGAGCCTTCAGATAATTATTCATTATATGATGATTTGATATTATTACAGAAAGAAGGATTTTATGAAGGAATGCGAGAAATTCAGAAGGGAAATTCCTTTGTTTTAAAAAAAGTTTTTCTAAATTTTGAAAAAAACAACATTAATGAACAAGCAACAAATAATTTAAACAAAAAATGCTTTAATCTTACCTTTTTCTCTTTATATGATAATGAAGAGCAAGTCTATTATCCTGTTATTATTTTTGAAGATATTACTGTTCAATTACAATTTACTCAAAAGTTGGAAGATTATCAAAAAAAATTAGAAGAACGAATAAAAATCGAAACAAAAACTCAAAAAGATTTCTTTCACCTTAATCCTTATGGAATTGCCATATTTGATAAAGAAGGAAACTTTATAGAATCAAACAATGCTTTAATTGAAATTCTTGGATTTCAACTTCCTCCAGAATTCTGTTTATTTGATATATCAAATATAAAAGAGTATAATTTAGAAGAAAAATATCAAAGTCTACTTCAAGGAAATACAATAGAAATTCCTTTGCTAAATTTGAAAAAGCATCAATTCAATAGATATCCTCTTTGGGATTTATCACTAAGAATTATAGCTTTTCCAATATTTAATCATCAAAAGAAGATTGAAAGAATTATTTTCATGTTTGAAGATAAAACACAACAGACGAAAGTTAAGGAAGAACTAGATTTTGAGCGTGAGCAATTGCTTTCTATTTTTGATAGTTTTCCTGAAATTACTTACGTTTATCAACCAAATCAACAAAAAATTCTTTTTGCGAATCAAAAGTTGAAAAACTTATCTATTCATTTTGGTCCTATTGATGATATTGTTTTTGATTTTCAACAAAAAATAACTCCTGCATTATCAAAAATGGGTGAAGATCAAAATTTTGAAAATCTATCGATCCGTTTTGAACATTTTAATTCTTTTTTACAAAAATACTATCTTTTATCAACGCGATTAATTAAGTGGGAAAAAAAAACTATTGCACATATGGTTTTTGCTATTGATATAACGAATCGCATGAAAATTGAAAAAGAATTAGAATTTCGTCTTAAATTCCAGCAAAAATTAGCTGAAATTTCAGCGAAATTTATTAAATCTTATGATTTTTCAAGAGTAATAGAAGAGTCTTTTGCAGATCTTTCTGAATTTATTAATTGCTCAGAAATTATGCTTTTTGAATTCAAAGAACACCAGAATAAAACAATTAATAATATTATTCCAAATTCAAATAATTCTTTTTCTATTGATTCAATAAAGGTAGATCTTATTAATTATTGGATAAAAGAAGGATATGATTATTCTTTTATTGGAAATCCTTCGTTCTTATTAAAAAAGAAATCACCCTTTTTTAAAATTTTACAACGTGAAGAATGGATTTCTTTCCGTTATACTAAGAATCACCCTCTATATCCACTAGTATTTCAGGATATATTCCGAAATATTGATGAATCTTTTTCGGTTTTCTTTCCAATTCGCCATCAAGATATGATTATTGGAATGTTACTAATTAGATTTGAGAATCAAATTGTCAATAAAGATTATTTTACTTTATTAAAAATCTATACTGATTTAATTGGAAACGCTTTGGAAAGAGAATCTATTGAAATTCAATTGTCACAAGAAAGGCAGATTTTGGAAAATGTTATTAATTTTAATCCATTTGGAATAACCATTTTTGATGGAAATGGTAATTTTGAATCATGTAACCCAGTTATTGAAAGATTGTTTGGACCCAAATTACAAGAAAAAAATACTGAATTAAATTTGTTCAAAGATAGAATTCTAATTAAATTAGGTTTAATGGATAAAGTAAAGAATGTTTTGAAAGGAGAAATTGTTAAAATACCTTTAATTAAATTGGATAACAACTTAGTTTCACGCATTCCTATAAATGATAGTCGTGCTTTTAAATTAACAATTTTTCCAGTTTTAAAAACAACCAAATCAAAATTGATTAATTCATCTGATAATAATGAAAGAAATGTAGAGCATATAGTCGTAATTACAGAAGATTTAACATCAATGACTAATACCCAGGCAATTTTAACTGAAACTGAGAATAAGTATAAAAAGTTATTCCAAGATTCACCAATTGGAATTTCTATTATCGATACGAATGGACATATTTTTGAAATAAATGAAACTCAATTAAAATTACTTGGATGTTCACGTGAAGATGTAAAAAATATTGATCCCAGGAGACTATATGCAAATTTGGAAGAACGAAAAATTATTTTAGATCTAATTGAAAAAAATGGACGAATTGACAAATATGAAATCCAATTTAAAAATTTTTTAGGTTCAACATATTGGGCGTTAATTTCAGTAACAAAATTCGAAAGCGAAAAGGGGCCATTATTATTTGTATCTCAAGTCGATGTTACTAAAGAAAAATTAGCACAAATAAAATTAGCTGAAAGCGAACGCAAATTTCATGCTTTAGTAGAAAGTAGCAGTGATATTATATGGGAAATAGATATACATGGAAATTTTATGTATGTCAGTCCAACTTGTTATAAAATTCTTGGATATTCTCCAGATTACTTTATTGGACAATCTTTTGATGTCCTTTCTCTTAAACCTGAAATAAGAAAGAAAATATGGAAAGATTTTTCTAATAATAATAAAGGTTTATTAATTCAACAAGGTCATCATGGATTTCAAAATTATATCTTTGAATGTTATCATAAAAATGGAAATATTGTCTATTTAGAGACTCATGGTGTTGGGATTTTAACTCAAGATGGAAAACTCAAAGGATTTCGAGGAGTAACCAGAGACATTACAGCGCGCAAGAAAGATGAAGAAAAAATCAGGGAATCTGAATCCAAATATCGAAATGTGGTTGAAACTTCAGATGATTTAATCTTTATTATAGAAGAAAATGGCAGAATATTATTTGCAAATAATAGTGTTTATGAAAAACTTAATTATTCAAAGGAAATTCTTACTCAACTAAATCATCATAATTTAATTCATCCAGATGATAAAGACTTATTTTTAGGAAATCTCAAGAAAATCAAATCAGGTAATAATAAGGACTCAAACATAGAATATAGATTTAGAAAACAATCTGGAATTTATTTATTACTTCAAACAAAAACCAGACCTTTAATCAATAGTGAAGGGGAAATTATCTCTTTTCTTTGTGTTTCCCGGGATATTACAGAAATCCGAAGAAAAGAAAAGGAATTACGGGATCGAGAATTAAATCTACAATATGCTAATGTTATTTCTATGATTTCATCTATGTTAATCCATGATTCTCATCATTCAAAAGTAAATATTGCCCCAATTCTTCGAACTTTAGGGAAAACTATAAAGGTAGATTATATTTTTGCACTAGAACGAGATTTTTCATATAGAGATATCACATATGAAATTCGTGAAATTTGGCAAAAATATCCAGATAACCATCAAGAATTAAGTTTACTGGAAATGCCTATTCTAAATTACTTTGAATTAATTGCTCATGAAAAAAGGCCATCTGAAATTATTCGTTCATTAACACCAAAAGATTTTCCACCAGATGCTAAGTCAATTATGGAACATTTAGGCTTTAAAACAATGATAGAAGTTCCTATCTTCAAGAATAATATCATTGCAGGTCATTTAATCATAATTTCAGCTCAAAAATCTTTTAAATTTACATCTCATATACGAAAATTAGTTCTTAATGTGGCTATACTTATTGGTTTTGCATTAAATAAAAATCAAAAATTCAATAAATATGGTGAAATAATTGAATTTTTTAGAGATATTGAATATCCAATTTGTATATTCGAAATTAAAAATGATAATAATTTGAATTTTCTTTTTACAAATATTGCTTTTCAAAATGAAATGAATAAAAATGAAATAAGTTTAAACATGACTCATAGAAATTTAAAAAGAAATAAAGGAAAGAAGCTAGAACCTTTATTACAAAAAAGAATGAATATATATATTCAAATTTTAAAGAAATTGAAAACATTAAAGATAGGAGAAGTTTTTTCTGAAAAAATAAAAATAATGACATTAAGTGGTGTAAAAGAGTTTAATTTAAGTGTGATAATGGTTTCCATGAAGAATAGACAAATATTTTTTGCAATTTTTAATGATTTAATTCAAGATGATTAATAATATACTATGTATTTTTATTTCTTTTTTCAACCAATTTTAATTTTTTCATTCTTTTCCGCTAAATTGAAAGCTAGACACTTATAAATGTCCTACACACTTTTCATAGTACCTATAAATCCGGCATTGTATTTGGAGGCATGCCTAATATGATTTTTTTAGGTTTGTATCTTCATGTATGAAATTGCTATTAACAATAAGTTTAGGTTGAAAATTATGGAATATAATAAAGTTGAAGCCAAGGATATTGAATATTTCGAATCCGTTGTAGGCAAACGTTATGTGAGTGCAAATCCCGCAGTAACTGCCGCATATATGTCAAGATCTGTTATGGGTTTAGAAGCTGCCATTTCAGATTGCGTGGTTCGCCCTCGTTATACAGAAGAAGTACGGAAAATACTTATCTGGTGTTCAGATCGTAAAATTCCTGTTTCACCCATCTCAGCGGGTCTTTCAGGAGGTTTTGCCTGTCCTGTAACACGACCTGGTGGAATTGTGCTTGATATGAGTCGAATGAATCGTATCATTGAAATTGATGAAGATAATCGATATGCAATTATCGAACCAGGTGTTACAAATGGAGAATTATGGGCTTATATGAAAAAACATCATCCCGCATATATCCCACCCATTGCAGATGGTGCACCTCCTGCAGCTACAGTACTTGGTGATGGAATAGATCGTGGATTTAGTTTAGTGACTTCAAGTATGGGCCCTCAAGGAGAAATCTTTATGGGTGCTGAAGTAGTTGTTCCAGTGGGTGATATTTTAAATTATGGGTCAATGGCACTAAATGGTGCAAAACCATTTTATAGATGGGGTTTAGGTCCAGAATTATTCTCAACATTAATGGGTTCTCAAGGAACTATGGGCGTTGTTACAAAAGGAATAGTAAAAATCTTTCCTCATCCTCATTTTAAAACAATTAAAGCCTATGCAATGGGAAATCCAACAGACATGCAAAATCTCACATTAGAACTTGGAAAACTTGAATTTGGAATTGCTCACAATACAGTAATGGTTCAAGGAGGGAATTGGCCTTTAGTTATGACTCGTTGGCCAAAAGATAAGGTTCCTCACGATTATAGTTTTTATAAAAAAATCGGTGTACCAAAATGGTGGATGAATTGGGAAATTTGGGCTCAAACTCAAGAAGAGATGGATAATGTCATAAAGACTATCGATAAGTATGCCGCTGAATTCAAGAAATCAGATAAATGTATTGATCCAGATTCAATTATTGAATGGAAACTTCATCCTAAACAAATTGAATCACGATTGAGAAAACCAAACAAAATTGCTATTCCTTATAGTTATTGGGAAGCAGGATTTTTATTCATTACCTGGTATACTCCTTGGAACGAAAGTGCAGCTTTTGCAGAATATTATAATTCTGTTTTGAAAAAATATGGATTTCCTGAAGTGATGTGGATAGCATCTATAGAAAGATGTCGCCAAGCTATTTGCATGCCTATTGTGTGTTTTGATTCTAGTAACCCTGATGATTTCCAACGGGTTCAAGATATGAATCGAGAAACAACTGAATACTGCTTACAAAAAGGATGGATAAATTATCGACCTGATCCATATGTGCATGCACCATCAACCTACTCTAAAGCAGGGACTTATTTAAAATACTTGCGAAAAGTGAAAGAGATGTTTGATCCAAACTACATATTACACCCAGGGAGGTTAATGTTACCTTAAACCACATGTTTTGCACATGATCGGAGAAGGTATAATTAGAAATTTTATATATTAGGTGAACATTATGGAACGATTAAAAGAATTAAAAAATGATATATATCGCTGTATTCACTGCAAAGCATGTCGATTTGCTTATTCTGGCGATCCTAATAGAGAAGGTATTGGTGAATTCACTGGAAATACTGGAAATACTGTATTATATGAAGGAATGGTTAATGCATGTCCTGCAGGAATTGAATATGGATGGGAAGCATATTGGAATGCTGGAAAAATATGGATCGCACGTGCAGTTCTTGAAGGAGACTTGGATTTAAAAACCCAAGGTCAAGAAATTGCTGATGTTGTTTATCCTTGTATTACATGTGGAATGTGTGGTGCTCAATGTGAAAATCAAGTTAGAACAGTTGATGTCATAGAAGCTTTGCGCGCTGCAGTTATAGAAGCAGGTTTAAAACCTTTAAGTAAGCATGCATGGATGGAAAACGCATCTAAAACTAAGAATAATCCCTATGGAGGTCCGAAAGATCAACGAACTAAATGGGCTAGTGATGCTGGATTCGGAAGTATTTTGAATAAAGATGTAAAAATCGCATATTTTGTTGGTTGCACTGCTTCGTATAGACAAAAAAATATTGCTGTCGCTACTGCTGATTTAATGAATAAAATAGGATACGATATCACAGTTCTTGATGATGAAATCTGTTGTGGTTCTCCATTTTTCCGTACAGGTTTAATCGATGAAGCAAAAAGAAGCATGAATCATAACTTAGAATTATTCGGAAAATATGATATTGTATTATTCAGCTGCGCTGGATGTTATCGAACATTTACAATTGACTATCCAAAATGGACAGGAAAGCCTAATACATTCAAAACAATTCATGCTATGGAACTTATTTCTGAAATGATTGCTGAAGAAAAAATTAAACTAAAAAAGAATCCTGAATTAGATGGAAAAGTGGTAACTTATCATGATCCTTGCCATACAGGTCGTCATTTTGGAGAATGGTTTAAAGAACGTATTATTGACAAATCTAACAACCTAATGCTTGATATGCGAAAGGTGGATCAAGTTGTTAATGAATGGTTTGAAATTCCAAGACGTATTATTAAAGCTGTTCCTGGTGTACAATTTAATGAAATGTATCGAATAAAAATGGATTCATTCTGTTGCGGTGCTGGTGGTGGTGTTCGAGCACAGTACCCTGAATTTAGTATTAGAACTTCACACTTAAGAATGGATGAAGCAGATGCTGTGGGGGCTGATATCATGCTTACTGAATGTCCTTTCTGCTGGCGCAATTTATATGATGCAAACGAACAATATGGTCATGGAAAACAAGTTATGACCATATTAGAGATGATCAGTAAATACGATATGATTGAAAAATTTGAAAAAATCCCAATAGAAGATGCACTTCGCGATAATCATGTTGAAAAAATTATCGATGGAATTGGGAAGAAAAAGAAAAAATAAAACCATAGTAAGGTTTTTTTCCTATTTTTTTTTTTTGGTAAAACGTTGAAGGGTAGGTTATACATCATAGAGTACCACCTTACATATGTACTCATTTCCTTTTGAATTTTTAACTTTTTTCTCGGAAGATTTTTATTAAAAGGGTGAAAAATATTTAAATATCCATTTTCTTTTTTGTCAATGGAAATTTGGGAAATGTTGGAAATCTATTGTTTTTAACATTTTTTAAAAGGTTTATCGACGTGATGGTTATGAAAATAAAAAGAATTCTATTATTAAGTTTTCTTGCGAGTATTTTGTTAATTAATTCGCAAAATATTGGATATTTTAATTCAGTTCAAGCAGAGACACCTCAATTTGCTTGTTCTGGGACAGTTTCAGGATCAGATACAGGGGATCCAATTTATGGTGCTACTGTAAAATTATATTGGGATGATTCTGGGATTTCTCCTACTGGTATTGATGTTCCTCAATCATCCGGAGTGACATTGGTTCAAACCACAAGTACAGATGCATTAGGAAGATACAGCGTCTCATATGGTGCGATCTCAGGTACATTTATTGTAGAAATTTCAAAATCAAATTACCAAACATCAACCCGTACCTATGTAGAAATTGGAACATATGTATGGAATCCAGTACTCACAGCGGTCTCTTCACCGTTTACTTGTACTGGTTATGTTACGATGATTGGAGGATCTCCAATTTCATCTGCAACTGTTCGAGTAAAAACAGAAAGTGGAACCACGATTGCTTCAGATTCAACCGATTCAAATGGATACTACAGTGTAACTGTCTCAAATCCAGATTCATATTCAGGAACAACTTTTACAGTTGAAGCTGTAAAAACCTATTTTGGCACACAAAGTTCTTCTTTTACAAAATCAGGAAGTCATACTAAAAATTTCCAATTACAATGTTCACTAGGAATGCATTATTATGGATATGTAAAGGATTCATCTGGTACTCCTATTCAAGGCGCAACAGTATCAATTACAAATTTAGGTTCTGATACAACAGATTCAAGTGGAAAATATGATATTATTGGAGATTCAGCAGATTATGTAATATCTCCATTTGAAATTACCAAATCAGGATATCAAGATTACCACTCTCTTGTAGAAATAAGCAGTGGTGATCAACAACGAGACGCAACTCTTTCATATTTGCCTTCATATGAACTTCAATGGTCTTCTCCTGCAGCAGGTACATCAATAACATTCGGACCGGGTAGTGATCCT
Source organism: Candidatus Harpocratesius sp. (assembly GCF_054039255.1). NCBI lineage: Archaea > Promethearchaeati > Promethearchaeota > Promethearchaeia > Promethearchaeales > Promethearchaeaceae > Candidatus Harpocratesius > Candidatus Harpocratesius sp. The sequence goes on along the minus strand of NZ_JBPLBG010000053.1, from coordinate 29,231 downwards.
TTTCTGTTTAATTTTAGTTATACTTATAACGATATTTCAGATGTTCATCTCTTTCTGAATGATCATGATTATGGGAGTGTTTGGGGAGATAATCAAATTTCATTAAGTTATGATAGTAATATTGATGGTGATATAGTTGCTACTTTGGTTGGTTATGACGGTTCTGGAACTGAACAAGTTTCTAGTGTTCGTAATTTTCACTTTACTTGGATTTACTTTCAAGCAAATGAAACTTTAGAAACTGGAAGCGAAATAATGCCTCAAGAATTATATACAATCATTCATGACCCTTGTGGAGATGGTTCTACTTCGACATTTGAACAAAGTAGTACATTTACTTTAGGTGTTGGTGTTGAATTAACTGCAGGTGCAACTGCAACTTTTGAGATAGGCGCGGAGGGGAGTTTATTTGGAGTTGGTGTTGGTGCTTCTACCAAATTATCATTATCTCTTGAAGCAAGTTTAGGTTATGATTTTGAATATGAAATGACAACATCAGATGAATTAAGTTCATCAGATGTGTCTGACGATCCTGATTTTATTGGTCCAGGATATGGAGACATTTATTGGGGCGAAGGATGGACTTATATTTATAATATTGTTGCGAAAAGAATTGAATATTTTAATGGTACAATAAAATATACAGAACCAAAAATATTATATGGAATTGAAAGAAGTAGTGAACTCATTGTTAACTCACTTCATGCTCCACAAGATTGGAAAGATTTAAATCCAGTTTTAAATGGTTATGATGGAGTAATCTTCGATGATCAATCAAAAACATTTGATGGCGGTCATTCATATACTTTTACTAGATCTTCAACAACAACCAATACTTTATCTCAATCATTAACAATAACTCTAACTGATGAACTTAAAACAAAGATTGGTTGTGAAGAAACAACACTTGAAATATCTGTTAGTTTGAATGTGCATGGGTCTGAATCTTGGGAAAATATGGTGCAGACCAGTTATACATTAGCAGACGACGAACCAACAGATATTTTTATGGTTGAAATCGGAACAGATCCATTGTATGGAACACCAATTTTTAAAACAGTATCTGAGAATTCCTTAAGTTCAGCACCTTTAGAGTACGATACAATAGATTATATTCCTCCTGAAATATTAAATCCAATTGCTTATCTCGATTCTGATGGTGTAGAACCAAGCCCAAGTCAAGATGATACTCCAAAAATTCGAGCCACAATTACAGATGAAGGTGGAATTGCAACAGCAAAAGTTTATTATTCTATTGATGGAGGGAATTTTTATTATCATGTTGATATGACTCAAATTCCAGATACAGATTTGTGGGAGGCAAATATTCCTTCTCAAGATCATGGAACAACTGTTTATTGGTATATTAGAGCAGGAGATAATTCAAATCATTATTCAAATGCTACAGATGAATATGGAAATCCATTTACATATACTGTTGTAAATCGTAATCCCAGTGTTTCTCTTATTTCTCCAAATGGAGGTCAAACATATTCCGAATCAATTCAAATTTCTTGGACTGGTTCAGATCAAGATGCAGATAGTTTAACCTATTCTTTGGGTTATTCATTTGATGGAACTATTTGGAATTCAATTGCAACAAATTTAGTAGGAAATACTTATATGTGGGATATTTCTAGCTTTTCAGATAAAGATACTGTTATAGTGAGAGTAATTGCATATGATGGCTATGGAGGTGAAGCTTCAGATGAATCGGATTTTGCATTCGCAATAAATAATCCAGATGTACCTAGTGTTAATTATCTTACACCTCTTGGAGGTTTTTCATATTCAGGAATTATTTCTATCAGTTGGGAAGTAACAGATATTGATGGATTTATTACTTCATTTGATTTAGCCTACTCATCTGATAATGGAGTATCTTGGACTACGATTGTTTCTGATTTATCTTCATCTGTTTATTCATATGATTGGAATTCTTCAAGTTTGATTTATTCTAATCAAGTAAAATTAAGAATAATCGCAAACTACGAGATTGAAGGAACACCTGATGCAACTTTTGATTTATCTGGAATTATGACAATTGATAATCGTCCAAACATGATTGTTTCATTAATATCTCCAAATGGAGGTGAACGATTTGAAGATAGTGTATCAATTGCATGGGATGTTAATACTCTTTCTGAAGTTGTCTATGAATCAACTTTAGAATATACTGTAGATGGTTCAACCTACAATACTATTGCAACAGGCCTAACTGGTACAAATTATGTCTGGAATACCCATTCAATTCCATATGGCACAAATTATCGAATAAGAGTAACAGTTAGTGGAACTTATTTAGGATATACATTAACAGATGAATCAGATATTTCTAATGGGGCCTTTACAATTGACCCCGATGTATTAGCACCAGAATTTACATCCACACCAAGCAACCATGTATATGAATTCGCTGAAAACGGCCATACATTAATTTGGACTGCAACTGATCGGAATCCAAAAGAATATAGTTTAAAACGAAATGGTGAATTCTTATATGAATCAGTTACATGGACAACATCACCAGGAACATTTGAATTTTCATTAGATGGTTTAGCTGTTGGTGATTACACATATGAATTTAGTGTGATGGATATTTGGGATCAAATATCAACTGATACTGTGTATATAACGATAACTGATTCAAGCGCTCCAATTTTCCATTTTAATACACCAACAAATGGATCTAGCTTTGAATTGGGAACAAATATTGAGTATTCATATACTGCATCAGATCCATCAAGTTACAGCATTGAACTGAAATTAAATGGTTTAACTATATCTGATACAGGAGTTTTAAGTGGATTGAATCCAGGATCATATAGTTTAGTTGGTTATGCGACAGATGTATATAATAATATCGCCATTGAAAGAATAGATTTCATGGTTATTGATAGTCAAGCTCCAATTGTTGAAATTTTAAATCCATCTGATGGTTTTGTGTTTGAATATGGTTCAGATGTGAGTTACGATTACACAGTTTCTGATTTAGATTCATTCACGACTGCAGTCTTTCTAAATGGCGTTGAAATAACAGATAATGGTATGTTAAGCAGTCTAGCTATAGGCTCATATACTCTCACTGTAAATGCTGTTGATAATTCTGGAAATACTGGTTCTGATTCAATTTCATTTACTATTTCTGATACCACAGCACCTATCGTTGAGATTATACTACCAACAGATGCTTCTGTGTTTGAATATGGTTCAGATGTGAGTTACGATTACACAGTTTCTGATTTAGATTCATTCACAACTGAAGTTTTTCTAAATGGCGTTGAAATAACAGATAATGGTATGTTAAGCAGTCTAGCTATAGGCTCATATACTCTCACTGTAAATGCAGTTGACGGTTCTGGAAATACTGGTTCTGATTCAATTTCATTTACCATTTCTGATACTACAGCTCCTGTTGTTGAGATTACACTGCCAGCAAATAGCTCTGTGTTTGAATTCGGTTCAGATGTAAGTTATTCATATTCTGTTTCTGATCTTGATTCAATAACAATTTCAATTTATCTTAATGGTATTGAAATAACAGATACTGGTGTTTTAAGCAATTTAGCGATAGGTTCATATACTTTAACTGTGAATGCTGTTGATAGCTCTGGAAGTACCAGTTCTGATTCAATTACATTCAGTGTTTTAGATACAACTGACCCTGTAGTGTCAATATTATCTCCAGAGTTTGGATCTGTAGCTGAATTTGGAGAAAATGTGGAATATTCTTATGAAGTTACTGATTTAAGTGATTACTCAATTACTGTATTGCTAAATGGTGATGAAATCATTGATTCAGGAATAATGAATGATTTACTAATAGGTAATTATACATTAAGGATCGTTGCTACTGATGAGCAAGGAAATTCGGGATATGATGAGATTGTTTTCTCTGTAGTTGATTCTATTGCTCCTATCATCAACATACTCTCTCCAATTAATGGAACTATCTTTGAATTTGGGGAATCAATAACATATTCATATGAATTTTCTGATATGGACGACGTAATAATCGAACTATTGCTAAACGGGGATTTAATTGAAGATGTTGGAACATTTGAAGGATTAAATATTGGAGAATATAATCTTGAAATTAGAGGTACTGATAATTCTGGTAATGTAGGAACAGATATGATTACATTTGTTGTAGTTGATACAACAGCGCCTGTTGTAGTAATCAATTCACCTGAGGGAGATTCAACATTAGAATTTGGTTTGAATATCACATATACATATGAAGTTTCTTCAGAACAAGAGATTTCTATCCATGTATTCTTAAATGAGGAAGAAATAGAAGATACTGGCATACTTACTGGTCTTGAACTAGGTGAATACACTTTAACAGTTGAAGCTGTTGATGGTTATGGTAATACTGGCTCTGATAGTGTTACTTTTATTGTTCAAGATACAATTGCACCAGAAGTTTCGATTTTAACACCAGAAAATGGTGAAGAATTTGCTCATGAAAGCAGCGTCAGTTATTCCTATTCAATTTCTGATTTGAATGAATATGAAGTATATATTTATTTAGATTCGAATTTAATTGAAGATACAGGCATATTTGATGATTTATCAGATGGAGAACACACTTTACGTGTTGTTGCTATAGATTTAAGTGATAACACAGGATTTAGTGAAATAACATTTATAATTCTTGAAGATAGTGAAATTCAAATTACAGTAACCAGTCCTAATGGTGGTGAAATTGTAAGTGATTTATACAATATAACATGGGAAATAGTAAATCCTCAGGCTCTTGATCTCTGTTATAATTTGTATTATTCACTCGATAATGGTATCACTTGGATTTCGATAGTAAATAACACATCTGATACATACTATTATTGGAGTACAAATGATATCGAAGGAACCTTTACAAACAGTCTTATTAAAGTAGAAGCACACATAGTGAGTGATTCGATTATTTTAAGTGAAGATACATCTGATTATACATTCACAATTGTGAATCAAGCAGGTGGTGGAATTCCGGGATATTCTGGTTTAACTTTAGGTATTTTTGGTCTTTTTACTTTGATTGCAGTTTACATATTCCAATACAAACAGAAACATCAAAAATAAACACAAAAAATAGTTAGTCTCTATTTCTTTTTTTATTTTTTACATTACTAATTTTTTTTTCTACTTACAAAAATATAAATAATTACGTTTTTATTCGAATATTACGCGTATATTAATATATCGCGTTCAGATTCCAATCTACAGCATACTTTCAATACTTTATTTCTTAAAATTAAATTTTGTTTTTTAAAATAATCAAAAGGTTGGAAAAAATAAAAAATATGCATTAAAGTAATATGAGGGATTTATCTAATGAAGCAAAAAAGGTTACGACTTGTCAATATTGGAATTATTTTGACAATATTTGTGTTTTCATTTGTAGATTTGAATTTTTCAAATGTTTCAACAGAAAATGACAATACATATAAAAACAATGAAATAACCAATCAGAGAATTTCAAACATTGATGAAAGAAAAGTATTCGCAGATTTCCTTGCACCGAAAGTGGCATATGAATCTGGATATCGAGAAGAGTTATATGTTGATATAAATCTTGAAGGAAATATTTATTCAGAATATTCCTTTGGGGGTCCTAATATACAATTAGGAGGAGAAATTCTTGAAATGATTAAAAACAATTTTCCTGAAGTATTTAGTGCTTTTCGTTGGGGAGATTGGTGGCTATCTGAATCTATGGGTCCTTGGGATCATAATTCAAGGATACAATTGACTTTTGAGACTGCAGATCATGAACAAGCAAGAGATTGGGCAAATTGGATGATGGGTTTTGTCAATTTCTTTGTCTATAGTGATTATTATGAAGATGGTATATGGTCTTGGGATGAAGAATGGGATGGAACTTGGCACACACTCACATCGGTTTCATTTTCCACAAGTGTTCAATGGCCACTTTTAATGGATGATTATAATAGCCTAATTCCAAAATCTTACGGTGGTATAGCAGAAACTATTGATATTTCAAATGCCTCTGCTCTACGAATGTGGATGTGGAATGGAGGAGATAGAATTTATCAATCATTTGGAGCCAGCTGGAATCATGATGTTGAAAAATTAATCGGTGGGTTTTATTATGAAATTAGGGATATCATACCATTTACGATATTACAACGTTCTCCTTATCAAAATCCTGATGATCCTCTTCAGATTCAATGGCAACTACCTGAACTTTGGAATCTTACGTATTCTCCAGGTTGCTGGTCAGAATATCATCCAAATATTGAAGAACCTTGGAATTTACATGATCAATATTCTGTATTTTTACAAATTAATGAGGGAGATACATATACAGAGTGTTGGGTAGATTTTGATACACAATTTCATCCTTATGATACTCTACCAATGGAACGTGCTTCAGTAGAGGTGAATCCATATGGATATGATTTATCCGTTATTCAAGTTAACCATGAACTCGCCTATTTTATTGATCTCATGCCATATACAATTTCTATGCCTGAATTATTTAAAATTGACCTAAATATCCGAAAAGCAGACCCTTGGCATAATCGTAATGATTCTGTAGTAAAAATTGATCTTAATTTTATTCAACCTGGTAATCATCAAACAGAAATTAACTCTTTCATTGCAAATCTTAGCACAACATATAATTGGAATTTAGTTGAATCATATAATGGGTCAGATTGGCAAGAATGGAGATTTGATGAAGCTTTTGAATCAGATCATTGGGAAATTTTGTTGAATACATCAGATACTTCTTTAAATTGGACAGATTACTTAATAAATTCATGGATTTATAGCCAAAGCGAAATGCTACAGAATTCTGAACTAAATAAAATGGATTTCTATCGTGAATCAATAGAATTTGACCCCCATATGGGAGGATATTGGATTTCAAACATAGAGTGTTATTGGAACTCAATTGATGTTATGACAAAAAATCCTGTAAAAATCTATTCTGAAAATGATTTAAACCCACATTCATTTGATTTTACAGATTATTTTGGGTGGAGTAGATTGAATGTAAGCACTGGTTTTTATAAAACAGAAGCACAAGTCAAATTACCGATTTCTGATGAATGGAATGGTTTTAATTTGACTTATCCAGAATTCAATAACGGTTACGGTTTTAATATTTGGTATTGGTGGAATTGGGATGAGAATAATGTTGAAAATTTGAATCTACATTTGGAGTTATTTACCAATGATGCATTTTACGAAAAAGATGGAACCAATCATAGTGTTTCAGATTTTTGGTTGGATTTCAACTATAATTTCCATCCTGATTCAGATGATTTAATTGCTCCAGGTGGAAGATTTGGATGGTTCAACACAACTTCACAAGAACCAGTATTTGACTATCAACCAGAATTTTGGAACAAAGGTACCTATTCAAATGTAGAACGAATTACACTCGAATCTTGGGATAATTCTTGGTTAAATTGGTGGGGCAATGACGTCTATAACGGCACTGATATTTATGGAGACCCACAATTTTATCAACGATTTCCAACATCAGAAATAGTCAACGTAACATATGATATTTGGTGGGGTGATTTACCAATCCCACATGAAGATTTTCACTGGGCTTATCAAATGTACTTTAATTCAACTAATAATTACTGGTATCGTGATTTAAATACAACTGAGTTAGCTGATGGATGGTATTATATGAATGCACTTATTACAGATGCAGCAGATAATGTTGGTGGTTGTGGATGGGGCATTGAAGTTGATAATTTCAATGAATCATTTGTAACACCAGCAACAATCGAGTTTTTAGATCCAACTCCTATTAATGGGAGTGCTGTAAACGGTACTGTTACTTTTAAAGTTAATTTAACAGATGATATTGGTGTTTTTGCAGCTGTATATACTAAAGACGGAACTGGTTATGTTTTAGATGCTGATAACTATGTCTCTGAAGGTATTTATGAATTCACATGGAATACATGGGCTGAACCCGAAAACAGTTGGCATCTTTTCAGCTTGACTGTATGGGATATGGAAGGTCATAAATCTATTGTCTATTATAACTTAACAGTTGATAATTTCCATCCTGGAAATGAACCGTTTGTTGAGATCGTTTCTCCAGCCACAGCTGATGAAACACTGCAAGGTTTTTATACATTTGAAGTAAACATTACTGATGATTGGGGTATCTCTTCTGTACAAGGTAGAATTGACGAACGTGTAAATAAAAATCTAACATATAATAACATAACAAAATTATGGGAATTTGATTATGATCTTTCTACTTTAATACATGGAACGCATAATTTTACTGTTCGAGTCATTGATATTGATGATCCTCATCATACTCGAGAAGAATCTATTGCTTTCTTTGTAGATAAGCTGCCTAAGATAGAATTCGTTTCACCATCTGAAAATGATTTGGTTTTAAGCGGAGAAATTACTTTTACAGTCAATATTTCAGATGATGAAGGTATTGACATGGTTCGTGCTCAATTTGATTCAGAACCTTTTGAATCAATGATATTCAATTCAGGAACGGGATTATATGAATTAACGCGAAATGTAACTCTGTTAATCAACGGAACTCACACATTTACTGTTGAGGTGCGTGATATAGATGCGTATCAGAATATTGTTACAAAAACACTTACATTTATTGTAAATGATTCAGTAACTGTTCCTATTAGTGATCCTCCAGTAGTTACCTGGATATCTCCTAATGAGATCGGCGAACATCTTGATGCTGTTTCATACACTTTTGAAATATCGATTACTGATGATTATGGTATCGATTCTGTAGTTGCACAAATTGATGATGGGAGCATTCTTCCAATGATTTTCAATTCTGGAACAAATAGTTGGGTTTTATCATATAATTTAGCTACCCTTTCTTCAGGAACTCACACAATTACAATCTCTGTTACTGATACTGATCCTGTACCTCACACCATTCAAGTCTCACGAATATTCTATGTGGATTACAGCACACCTCCATCGTATAAAAATGTAGTTCCTGGAAACTTCACCAGTGCAGATGATATATTTACAAGTCCTGTTGACTTTTCCATTGATGTATTTGATGAAGATGGAATCTCTTCAGTACAAATTCAAATCTATGAAGTAACTGGAGTAAATCCTACAGATATAAATACCCCAGGAGATGTTGATTTATCTGATGTGCGAATTTTAACTGGATATCCTATGGATATGACAGAAGGAAATACTATAGATAATTGGACCACATATACTAATACATGGGATATTTCCAAATCCAATTCTGGTATATATTTAGTAGAAATAACGATTGCGGATAGTGGTGTCATTCAAGGGACAACAACAGTTAAAATGCTAGTAATTATTCAAAATTCCAGTATAGCTGAAAATCCTTTTGGTAATATTCCTGGATTTCCGTTAGAAATATTTATTGCCATGTTTGGAATTGCAATAATCACATTATATAAGCGGTTTAAGCGAAAGTAAACAAACATTTCGCTTTTTTTGTTTTTAATTACTATTTTTTATATTATAGAATTTTTTTTTGATTGTTTTTCTTTTTTTCCCATTCTTGTTTTAGGATAGAACTTATTTGGAGATTCACAAATTCTCCGCGCTCAAATTCATAATCTCTCAATATTCCTTCTTTTTGAAAGCCTAATCGCTTAAGAAGTCGAATAGATGGTAAATTCCTTGGATCGACCAACCCTTCAATTCTATTGATATTCAACTCTGTAAATGCATAATTTAAAGCAGCATTCCCCGCCTCTGTCATAAATCCTTTTCCCCAAAAAGAGCGCTTTAATTTATATCCAATTTCGCATTTAAAATGATTTTTTTTCCAATTATGAAATCCTATATCGCCAATGCATTCATTTGTATTTTTTAATGCAATTATCCATCTTATTCCTTCACCTTTTTCAACCAAATCAACAAACCATTTTAATTCATTCCTCACATCATCTAAAGTTTTAAAAGGTTCCATACCAATGTAACGCATTATTTCTTTATCTTGCAAAATTTCTTTTTGAATTTGTTCATCATCTTTTTGGGGTTTTCGTAATTTTAAACGCTCTGTATGTAGAATGGGAAATTCAACCATGAATTGAAAAAATAATTCTGTTTTAAAAATTTTTTTTGTTAAAATCTATTTTGTTCATTTTTTTTAATAATTCAATTAAGTATATAGAAGATTTCAAGCGTTCAAACTAAACGAAAGAATCGAGCTGAACCGTAAGAAATTTCTTTCACTTTTGAATTCGCTCTTAATTCAGAAATTATTTGTTCTTTTAATTCTTTGATTTTATCAAGATTATCAATTATTCTTCCATGTAAAAATGTTTCAATATCTTCTTCTCTCATGGGGTGCCTTCCTATTATATCTATGATAGCTTCAATAGGATTTTTTTCTAAAGAACTAAAATTTCCAGCAGGAAAATAGTCCATACGGCGCGCATTTAGTATTTCACGTGCTTTATCTATATTCTCTTGATTTGGTATTTTTACCCATGATTCTGCTGGCGGTCTAACAGGAACATTAACAAATACTACATTTGGATGGATTTTTTCAATTAGTTTTGCAATTTTTGAGACTTGTTCTTCATTATCATTTATTCCTTTAACTAACATTACTTCAAGATATAATATTCCGGAAAATTCTTCTCTAAATTTTAAATAACCTTCATATCGCTTTTTGAAATTAATTGATTTTAACGGACGGTTAATTTTTCTAAAGCTTTCTTCATTCCAACTATCAAAATTGAGAAGAACAACATCTGCGAGACATAAATCTTGTCGAACCTGTTTATTAAACAATAATGATCCATTAGATATTACTGCAACTGGCTTTTCTTGAATATTTTTAATTTGATTTATAAGTTCACCTAAACCTTCATAAAGTGTAGGTTCTCCATCGCCTACAATCGTGATAATATCATATTGTGCTTCACTAATACTAGATAAGTAATCTTGTAGTTCTTGAAGGATTCTGGTAATTGGAAAAAATTTACTGCGATTTTTTGTGTATTTCTTTGTTCTTCCAAGTTGGCAATAAATACAAGAAAAATTACAAGTTTTTTTAGGAATTGGGCTAATACCAAGTGATTGGCCCAACCTCCTCGAAGGGACTATTCCAAAAACAGTGTGAATTGTTTTATCTTTTGTTGTAGATATTTTCCTCAAAATAAATCAAGAATTAAAAGTACTCAATCAAATTAAATAAAACTTATTCGCACTTATCGCATTTATCGCACTGAAAATTTCAAGTGTGAATAAGTTTTGTAATATATATCTTTTTTAGGTTATAGTTACTTGGTTACTTAGTGATATTGTTACTATGTCAACAATAAAATTTGATCATCAAAATGAGCTAGATGAATTAATTGCACGGATTTATCTCGATACTAAGATTAAATTGACAAAAAAAGAATTATTATCACTAATTTTTAAAATTGGTAAAGAGAATTATCAAACTATATTAGATATTCTTAAAAATAGAGAAAAGACGAGTAACTCTAATATTCGTGATGAATTTATTAATTTCTTTTCAGGAATTTTGACTGTAAAAGAACCTGATGAAATTAATCCTAAGGAAATTTGGAATACTACGGAGTTGGATTGACATTACAGATTATTTCGTTGATACAAATATTCTTTGGTGGTATTTGGTTGCTAATTCCAAGAATCATAAAATTACTAAAATATATTTTGATGAATTGATTAAAATTCCAGATAATGAATTTTTTATTAATGAATTTATCATAATCGAATTATCTCATTTATTAATAAAAAAAGTGGGAGAAAAAGGCTTCAATATTGCAAAAAATTTACTTAAATCGAAATTTCCTTTTTTTAAAATATTTTTTGACATAATTAATAAGGGAGATCTAGAAAACACGCTTGATTTTTTATATAAATATGGCTTAAAAACAAGCATAGGTGGACGCGATTCAACGATTTTACATTCAATGAATCTTCATAATATTAATAATATAATTACAAATGATAAGGCATTTTATTTTATAGAAAATATAATTGTTCACAATCCATTTTCAAATAATTAAAAGAATCATAAGTAAAGCTAAAAATTTTAAATTGCAATTCTATTGCATTATTGATCACACTTATGAAATTTAAAAATAAAAGAGTAAAGAATAAAATATCTGATACACCTCATAAAAAAATGAATAAAATAAATGCTCCTTTTATTGGCAGGCAACTATCACGTTTTAAGCTTGGCATGTCGTATTTAACTTTAGGAATGAGTTCTATTACTGCTGTAATGACAACAAAATATGCATACGATTCACTTAGTATTTGGCTTATTTTAGCTGTTTTAGTGCCTGTTGCTTTAATAGGAACAATATTACTCGGTTATTTTCTTGATAAACTTGATATATCGACGCAAGATCAAAGAAAAAGTAATGAAATGACTCATCGCTTTTTATTAACAAGTGATATAAAAAATCAAGAATTTCAACTGCTTCAAACAAAAATATTATTGATGGCGCTTCAAAACATAAAAGATAAGAAGGATATAGATATTCAAAGATTAATGGATGAATACACAATATATTTAGATAAATGGAAATCACCCGAACAAAAATAATCTCTTTTTTACTTGATATTTTACTTAAAAATTTACTTGATTTTATAATTGATTTGTTCTTATATATCATGATAAAAATGGATATTATTTTTCAACCAATTGGCACAATTTATACACCATATATTGAAAAAGCACCTTATCAACCAGTGACAAATGATAAAGGTATTTTCTATATTGAACTTCAAAAGGCTTATCTTAAAGGACTACAAGGTTTGGAGAAATTTCGTTATATTTTTGTTATTTTTTATATTGATCGATTGAACAAAAAAGAATACATTAATACCGTTCAACCACCTTGGGTTGATAATATGGAAGTTGGGGTTTTTGCATCGCGTTCCCCTCATCGTCCAAATCCTATAGGACTTTCTATTGTTAAATTGAAAAAAATTGAGGATAATAGAATCTATACTTCAGGTTTAGATGTATTTAATAATACTCCTTTATTAGATATCAAGCCCTATATTCAAGATTTAGATGCAAAAAGCGATGCAAATTATGGTTGGTTACAATTTAACAATCGAGATGATAAAGAACACTTACTTCTTCATATTAAAGGTGTTCCTCATTGATTTAATTAAAGTAAAATAAAAAAAGAAAAATAAAGAAAAACTTATTCGCACAAATACAATAATTATGATATGATTTTTAATGAGTGACCAACATTTTCTATGATCTCTAAAGCTTCATCAATATCTCGCTTTGAATGAGTAGCAATAATACTACTTCGTAATAATTCATGACCAATTGGCACTGCAGGAATCATATAAGGATTAGTATACACTCCATTATCCAGTAACCCACGCCATAATTGAAAATTCTTTACTTGTTCTCCTACAATGATTGGTACAATAGCAGATTCACTGTAAACTGTGTTAAATCCAGCATTAACTAATCCTTTACGATAATGTTTAAGTAAATTTCTTAGATTTTCTCTCATATCATCACCATTTTTAATTAATTCTGTTGCTTTTATAACACTAGCACAAGATGCAGGGGGCATAGATGCACTGAAGAGAAAACTTCTTGCAGTATGTTTCAGATAATTTATTACTTCTTCAGAAGCAGAAGCAAATCCACCTATAGACGCAAAAGATTTGGAAAAAGTACCAGATAATATGTCTACATCATCCTTCTTTAAACCCAGATGATTTGGTGTTCCTTCTCCATGTTCTCCAAGAACACCTGTTGCATGAGCATCATCAATCATAACTTTTGCATTATATTGATGAGCTATTTCAGTTATTTCTTTTAATGGCGCCAGATCACCTTCAATGCTAAATACACCTTCTGTTATCAAAAGTTTTCCTGCTTCTTTTGGAAGTTCACGAAGTTTCTTTTCAAGATCTTGAGGATCATTATGTTTATACACAATAGTTTTTGCTTTCGATAAGCGACATCCATCAATAATTGAGGCATGATTCTTTTCATCTGAAATAACATAATCCTTTTTAGTAGTTAATGCCCCTATAATTCCGATATTCACTTGAAATCCAGTTGAAAATGCGATAGTATCATCATATCCTAAAAATTTTGAAAGTTTTTCTTCCATTTCACTATGTAAATCAAGTGTTCCATTTAATAATCGAGATCCAGTGCATCCAGTTCCAAATTGATCAATAGCATTTTTTGCAGCTTTAAGCATTTCTGGATGAGAAGTCAAACCCATATAATTGTTACTTCCGAGCATTATTGTTTCTTTTCCTTGAATAGAAGTACGTGGTCCAATAGTTGCACTAAATTGAACAAAATATGGATATAATCCAAGTTCTTTGAATTTTTGTGGTTCAGTAAATTTTTCTGCCTTTGTAAAGATGTTTTTCATTAAATCACTCTCATTTATTTTACTTATTTGGTAATAAGTTTAACTGATAAGTATAAAAATATATAGTTTGAAAATTTTAATATTGAAATTAACAAAAAATACAAAAATACAAAAATACAAGAATTCTCCTTTTATCAATTTAGAAAATAAATACAGAGCCAAATATTATTTATATATCCAAAATTATTTTCAAAAGGAACGAAAGTAATATGAATGATTTACATTTTATTCAAGAATATAAACCAATCTCTGTTGCATTTCATGACTATGAGGATAAAAATGGAAATAAAGAAGGAGAAATGCAAATCACTTATGAAAAACCTCTTTTTTGCTCAATATCGAAAATTCTGCAAATAAATAAAGAAAAAGAATTTACCACTGTTCTTTTAGTCGATACAAATGGAAAAGAAATTTTTGCGTTTGTTTATAAAGATATTGCCAAGATATTAGCTGAACTGCCAAAATCATTTTTTCCGATAACAGTGGTTATAATTAAGGGAATATTTAAGATTCTTCCATCAGGACAGCGTTATTTGGAAATTCATCATGTAATTTTAGATAACTTTACATATATCAATTCTAGTTGGATTGGAGGTTATGAATACTGCGAAATTCAGTCTTTTCTTGATCTTTATTTTAATGTAGCAAGTGAAGCAAATGAATACATGATGTGGGGAAATTTAATTCATGATTATCTTGCGATACTTTTTCCCAAACTAAAATCTTCAAATAATTTCCGGATTCCCACTAAACAAGATATAATAAGCGCTTTTCAAATTGCAGTCTCGCAAAATTGGCAGTATTTTGTGATTTTAGGAAAATTAGAAAAAAATATTATTAATGAATTCTATGAAAACTTTTTAGAAAATGAATTGGAATTTATAAGAACTCATTTACAAGATTATCAAAAAAAATATTCACGTTTTGATATATTCTGCGAAAAATTTGTTCAATCACCTGTGATTGGATTACAAGGAAGGATTGATAGATTTATTTTAGATTTAAAACAAGAACGATGTACTATTATAGAAACAAAAACAGGAAGAAGTAAAAGAGCTTCTCAAATGATTGCATATTATCAAGGTTTGACTTATGGGGCAATTTTGCAAGATTTATATCAATGGAATATCGAAGAGATTCTTATTGAATATCCACGACATCCCCCAAATGAGCGTTTTTCACATTATTCATTAAATCCATCAAACAAAAACAAAGAAATTGCATCCAAAAGAGCCATAGCGCTGCAATCTCCCGATTTTTTACGAATATTGAAAATTAGAAATAAATTATGGAGTTTTTTAGTAGGAATTACTCCTTTAAAGAAACCAGATACACCTTGTGCTCAATGCAGTGCAAAAAAAAAATGTAAAATTTACTTAAATTTATATAAAGATAAATTTTATCAATTAGGTTTAAAATCTGGGACATCAGCTAACGAACAAACTATTAATGATATAATTTTTCAAACAAGTTCCATTTCTGAATCTACATCTAAAAAAGATCTAAAACTTATCCGATTTTATGCAGATTGGTTTCAATTTTTAATTGATCACGAATTTTTGGCTGTTAAACGTGATATGCTAAAGAGTTTTAACGAAATTGAGATTCAAGAAGAGAAAGGTGTAGCAATTGGGGGATTAACCTTATTATTTAATGATTGCTTACCTTCAAATTCAAAGAATTTGGTAAATCAATCATTCCAATATCAATTTTCTAAACCAGCTGCCAATTCAAATCAAAAAACTCGATTTCGCCCAGGGGATTATATATTAATCACTCCACAGACATTAAACAAGTACAAGGTAGGTAGTATAAGTGGAATAATAACTGAAATCAATTCAGAAATCATTATCGTTCAAACTTCACAGACATTAGAAAAATTTGGAAAAGATTTTAAAAAACAAAAATATCGAATTGATTTTTCTTTTTCAAATTATCATATTTGGCAGTATAAACAAGCATTAGATATATTTATCAGGGCATCATTTAACCCAGAACAAAGTCATGAACAAATTTTCAAAGATTTACTCCTTTTTAAAGAATATCCTAAACTAATTAAAAATATTCCATCGATTTCTGAGCTTGAAAAAGAAAAAAAAGAAAAAAATGAGATAAAAAATAAATTAAATCAAAGCCAAATACAAGCAATTAATAGTGCATTACAAGCTAAACGACTAGCACTAATTCAAGGTCCTCCTGGCACTGGAAAGACAACTGTAGTCATCGAAATCATCCATTATTTTCTTAAAATATACCGATCCAATCACCTACAAAATAAAAATCTACCTAAAAATCGAGTAAATGCATTAGATCGTTTTATTAAAACACGAAAACGCTATATTCCTCCAAAAATTCCTGTTTTAATTTGTGCTTTTACAAATAAAGCTGTTGATATTTTAGTAGAGAAATTGATTCGACGTTATCCAAAAATTAAATGTATCCGTATTGGCAATGTTCATGGTTCTAACTCTAAAATTGTTAAAAGCCATAATTTAGAAATTTTATGCACATATAAGAAAAAAATACAGAATCAAAACGAAATTTTGGCTGTTGATCCTCTAAAAGCGCGTCTGTTGCTAGAGAATGTAGATGTAATTGCAACAACCACAACTATGGCTGGATCATTATTACTTGAACCGTACTACTTTGCTATGGTAATTTTAGATGAAGCAGGACAGATTTTGGAACCTGGGGCAATAATTCCTTTGCTAAAAGGAGAAAAAGGAGTTTTAGTAGGAGATCATCAACAATTACCACCAATAACTCAATATAGAATTCTTAATTATGATAAAAGTTTAATAAATTTAGATAGTTTAATTAACAATCCACTATTTGCAAAATTAAATTTTGACTATCAATCTGGATTAAATAAAACACTTTTTAAACGACTTCTACCTCGATTTCAAAAAACTTCGAATTTTACATTACTACAATCACAATATAGAATGCATAAAACGATTTCACAGTTTATTTCACACACATTTTATGAAGATAAATTAATTCCTGGTACAATTAACGGAAAAAATATTGGAGATTTTACATGGTTAGATTTTCTTTTTCGATTTTTTCCAAATACTACACAAATCGATGAGATCTTCCTCACAATTTCTAATCTGGGAAAATTTGTATGGAATTCATCTAACAGTATGATTTTCTTAGATACAAAAAAATTGAAAGGATATGATTCATCTAATAATCATTTAGGTACTGGAAATGAATCAAAATACAATACAACTGAAATAGCTACGATCAAAGTTATTATAAAAGAATTAATATCTGCACTTCATGATTCAAATCTTAAGCAAATTGCAATTAATGAAATTTTAGAAAATATTGGAATAATTTCTGCATTTAGAGCGCATAATGCAAAAATATCTGAAATGATAAATAAATTTCAAAAAAAAATAAGAAATCAGCAAACTGAAGAAATTCAAATGAGTAATAAAAATATATCTTTTAATAACATTACAGTGGATACTGTTGATAGATTTCAAGGAAATGAGCGAGAAGTGATAATCTATAGTTTCGTGGATTCAAGACCTGATTGGGAGTTAAGTTCATTAAATTCTGATTTTCATCGACTAAATGTTGCAATCAGTCGTGCTCGGACTAAAATTATATTTATCGGTGATTCAGCCACATTATGTTCTAATTCCTCAAATAATTCCCCACAAACAAAAAAAATTAAATCAATTCATACCCAGCTTCTCTTACATATTAAAAATTCAAACGGATACTGGTTACTTTCTCCATTTGATTTAGAAATCAAAAAAAATATCAAAAATTAAAGAATTTGGAGTATTTAAAATTATGAGCACTTTAGTCATTTCTGAGAAAAATAAAGCAGCACAAGCAATTGCTGAAGCATTGGGACCAACAAAAAAAGTGCGAGTGAATAAATTAGTATCTGTTTATCAAATTCCCTCAAGAAATATATATGTTTTACCTTTACGGGGACATATTCAACAATATGAAAATACCCCTCCATATAAAAAATGGACAGCCAAAGATCCTCGAGATATTATAACCGATCCCCAAGCAATTGCAAAAATTCCCACAACTTATGCAGGTGCTTATATTTCAGCTCTGAAACAATATGGAAAAAAATGTGATACCTGTATTATTGGAACAGATGCTGATGTTGAAGGTTGTAATATTGGATTAATGGATGCTATTCCTTTTGTTAAGCAAGCTAATCCGCAGATAAAACTGGCACAATTATGGTTAAATGATCTTCAAAAAAAGACAATTCAACAAGCTTTCAACCAATTGATTCCTCCAAAATGGTCATGGGCATTTTCTGGCGAAGCAAGGGCTCAAATTGACGCAATTATTGGTTTTTCAGCCACAAGAGAAGTTTCTTTGACTTTAAAGAATATACTAAATTCCCTTAACATTAAATTTGCTTCTATTGGTCGTGTCCAAACCTCTCTACTATATCTTATCTATTTACGGGAGGATATAATTAGAAATTTTAAACCTACTCCATTTTGGAGTATTTCTGCAGATCTTAAAGTCGGAAATACAAATTTACATGTAAATCATCAAAATAATAATTTTGTTGATAAAAAAATTGCAGAAAAAATATATAACACAGTATCTAATGAAAAATTTGCACAATTAGAGCAAATTTCAATGAAAACTAAGGAAATATTACCGCCCACACCTTTAAATACTTCCCGAGCACTCCAATTAATTACGAAAAATCTTAAGATCACTGCCAAACAAGCTCTAAAAACCTTAGAAGATTTATATTTGAACAAATTAATCACATATCCTCGAACTGATTCTGATGTATATTCTTCAAATTATGATCATAAAAGCGTACTTCAAAAATTCTTAACTCATTCGCTTTACGGAGGTTATACCACAGATTTATTCAAAAGCAATCGGATTAACCCCAGGCAAGGACGCAAAAATGCAGGAGATCATTCTCCAATCAGTCCCTTAAAATCACTTGAGCCATCAGCAAATATTTTTGAAAATAAACTACAAGAACAGGTATATAATCTTATTACTCGACATTATTTAGCATTGTTTGGTGAAAAAGCCAAAGAATCTGAAACACGAGTATTATTCGATATTAAGGGAGAGAAATTTCTTGGACAATTCAAAACTTTATTAAAACAAGGATTTTACATTATTGCACCATTTCTTTCCCCAAAATATAAAGATCCAATGCCAATGATAACTCAATATATTGATTCAAACTTGAAAAAACCTAAATTTCCTATTAATAAAATTAATTTTGAAGAGAAAGAAACTCAACCACCACCTCGTTATACTGATACAAGTTTACTACAATTGATGGAACAAAAAAATCTTGGAACTAAATCTACCCGACCTGCGATTATACAGATTTTAATTGATCGAAGCTATATACAGCGCAAAGGAAGATCTATATATTTAATGGATTTGGGATTTTTATTAATTGATGCGCTTAAAAACATTTGGAAACCATTTTTAGAACCATCTTTTACTGCTAAAGTTGAAAAATTATTAGAAGAAGTAAAGAATCA
The DNA here is from genome assembly GCF_054039255.1 of Candidatus Harpocratesius sp. Taxonomy (NCBI): domain Archaea; kingdom Promethearchaeati; phylum Promethearchaeota; class Promethearchaeia; order Promethearchaeales; family Promethearchaeaceae; genus Candidatus Harpocratesius; species Candidatus Harpocratesius sp. Next base: position 9,316 of record NZ_JBPLBG010000053.1, on the reverse strand, counting down.
GCAAATAAAATACAATAATGCAGTAGATTCCATTAAATTAGAATTTTTGAAGTTATTCGATTTATTTCGAGCCCAAAAATCACAAATTGTTTCAAAAATTCAGCCGATTCAAAGCACGGGTAATATAATTAGAGGTAGAAATAATAAAATTATCACTTCTTCTAAACAAAAAAGTGGTTCATCAATAAATACAAACCTAAATACAAATAAAAATAAAAATAAAAATGTAATTTCATCTCAAAAAAAAGGTTCGACACATGCTTTATCAACTTCATTTTGCCCAAAATGTAAAACTCATCATATGAAATTAGTAATCAGTCCTCAAAAAAAGAAGAAGTTCTTAGTATGCGAAGATCCTAAATGTCAGACATATTTAAGTTTACCAAAAAAAGGAACTCCACATTTACTAAAAGCAACTTGTTCTATATGCTCTTTTAACATTGTAAAAATTAGTACTTCAAAGAATGGTCATCGGTTTTATTACTATATCTGTCCTCATTGTTGGACTCATGGCTTGAATAATCAAACTGGTGAAGGATTTTGTAGTAATTGCAAATCTTTTTATATAGTTAAAGGGAAATGTGTAAAACGATAGCTTTTTTTTAAAATTAAATAAATTAATTTTTATCGTAAATTCAAGTGAACCAAATAATCTATAGGAAAACACCTTTTTTTTTCTATCAACGTCTAAATCAACACCCTAAATAGAAGAGAAGATTTATGCCTAAATCGAGAGAAATATATCCTTCAACAGAAAGCAATAAAAGACTTTCATCAATTAAAAAAGAAAGTATGAATTCAAAGACTTCAGAATTTAAGAAAAGACTGATTATCCTTGGGAAATTTATTACACGAAGCTTAATGTTAAAAGTATTTGTAGTTGTATTCTCATTGAATTTGGTATTAGCTGCAATCTATTCTTCCCTCGAAGGAATTCCATATTATTTAGGGTTATATTGGGCGACAGATACCTTAACTAATACCGGTTCTGGCTTAGTTCCACCAAGTAGTATTAGAACATGGCTATTAACCACCATTTTTATGTGGATAGGTTTAGGAATCACATTATTATTCGTAGAATTTGTATACGTTCATATTTTTCAAAAATTAAAGGGGGATCATGAAATTAAATTCTCAAATCATATTATTTTGATTGGTTGGAATCCAAAAGTTCGACATTTTCTTAGAAATTTGCCTGGTGATCTTGGCGGCGATCACAATTATGTTTTAATTTCAGATATTGCAGACCGTCCGTTTGATTTACCAAAAGTTGTTGAATTTGTTAGAGGAAATCCTGAAGAAGAACGAATATTAAAAAGAGCTGGAATTGAAAAGGCACAACAGGCAATTATTGTTGTTGAAGATGATGCTGAAGCTGTATTGATTGCTATGACTATTCAAAGTCTAAATATCGATGTAAGAATAAGTGTGAATTTACAAAATGAAGAAAATATTAAACATTTGAAGAGATTAGGAATAGAACAAATTGTTTGTGATGAAGAATTAACTGGTAATGCGCTAATTGAAGCGTTTTATAAAAATCAAGAAGATTTCTTTCTTTAAGAAATGATGATAAAAGTATTTTAAAAAAGAATATTTAAAAATTCTCCGTTCCCAGTAAAAATATTGTTTCAATCTGCTCAATAGGAAACATCATAAAATGTTCATAAGAAATTAAGATATTTGATTCAAGAGAAGTTGATTTTTGAATATTATCTGAATTTTCTAATTGATGTTCATTGAATCTTTGATCTTGGATCTTTTGTTCTGATTCAATAGATTTATCAGATTTATCTATATCTTTTTCTTTTTCATCCATATATGGTATACCTCCTATGATAATACAATCATAGAAGACTAAATGCATATCTTCATCTCCTACTAATCGGTCCCCAATAATTAATCCATGATTCTTTAAAATGGCTACTGGTCGGTGTAAAATTTCACCTGCTACAAAATCTAGATGATCAATTATTCGATAACTTGATTTATGATAAAGTAAAGCAGTATGCATTAAACGTACGATATTTGGATAAATTGCTGAAAATCGTGCATTATCAAATTCTTTAATAATTTCTGGTTCCAAACGGACAATATAGATTATATCATTAAAGGAATTTAAATGTAAATTTTGTTCAGAAGAAAATCCGCTTCCATTGCGGATTCCTACTGCTAAACCTGAAATATCAATTGACTTTTCTGTTAATACTACATGATCGGAGAAAATCATTTTAACAATCTGATTTTGCAATTTTATAATTAACCCGCCATTATATTCCCCAGGATGAGATATTTTGGCATATTTATCATAGATTACTATGGGATCGGGGACTTCTTCTGGTTCCATTATGATGTTTTCTCCTACAATAAGTGTTCTTAATTATCCCTTACCTATATATTTTTAGCGCTTGAGAGCATGAATTACTTATGGAATATTCGGAAACTGAGAAAGCCCTTCTTCACCATCTTCAAACATCATTAGGACCTTTTGAAAAGTTTGTCGCGAAGGTGGATATCGAAGAAAATCTTCCTTTAGTTCCCGATCGAAGGTATATAATAGAGAATATTGCCGATTTACTTATGAATGCAAAAAAAAATGTAATAATCCCAATTGTCGGAAAAGTAGGGTTTGGAAAAACTCATTTATGTTGGCAACTTCGGAAATCATTAGAGATCAAATCAATTCCAATATTTTTAGAAGTTCCTGAAGAATCTAAATTCTTTTATTATAATCTTTATACAGAATTAGTTGAAAATCTTGGAGCAGAACGTCTTCGTGAGTTATCAATACAAATTTCTGATCTATGGGGCGCCCAAGAAAAAAAATATGGTCTTTTTCGAACTAGTAATGTTGAACGAGTACTTGCACGCGCCAAAGTTAGTCCTGAATTTCTTCATAGTAAGCATCCAAATGAATTAGAAGATGTTATGCGGAGTATAATTACTCATGCAATAGATCCAGACAAGTCACATTCTGCTGAACGATGGTTACTTGGTGAAATCATGGATCCAGACGAACTTTATTATTTAGGATTGTCTTTAAATTTAAATGCAGAATTTGTTGCAATGGAGTTGTTAAAACTTCTTTTAAATTTTATTCCTGAAGGTTTATTAATAATCATTGATGATTTAGATGAATCATGGGCTCGTTATAATAATCCGCAATATATTGAAGATGATTGGGCATTATCATCCTCTTCATTTCAATCTACTGAATTTAATCATGAATTGGGATCAGAACATCAAAAAAGTAAAAAAAGTCAGATTAAAGAAGAAAACCAGATTTTAAATTTAAGCAAGATTCCTGATTTTTTTCAAGATTTATATCAACTTTTTACTGTTTTTCCTAATATACATTTAGTTTTTACAATTAAACCTAAAAATGAAGCTGAAATAATGGCTTATTTCGAACCTATTACTGAAATTACTGAATCTATTACTTCAATCATATTATTTCCATTTTCTATGAATGATTTAAAGGATTATTATAAATTAGCAATTAAAGAATATTGCAAACAAAAAGGATTACAGTTTTCAAAAATATCTGAATATTTTCCATGGAATCTTGATTTTTTTCAATTGATTTATGAAAAAACACAAGGAAATCCTCGGTTAATTATAAGGAAATTCCAAGATGCATTTGATTATTTCTTATATGATCGAGAACCAATAGAAAAAATTAAAGAATTACTTTAAAATCGATAAAAATAAAGATAACGATGATATCAATTGAATTTTCGCAACAATTACATCAACAAGATGAGAATCTTTTTCTTATAACTTGGGAAATCAATGATCTTCTTATTTTTAAGCAAGACTATGATTTTTCGCCAATCACTTCAGTTATAAATCGACAAATCAATCAAGAAATGAGCATTGAAGAAGTTAAAAATCAACCAATTTTTCAAGCTTATCGTAAATTTTACTGGCGGCAGTTACATGTTGATCCTACAAAAATACGTCCTTCAAGCGAAGCTTTAATTCGGCGTATTATAAAGAAAAAATCACTTCCAAAGATTTCTCCTGTTGTTGATGCTTATAATTGGGCCAGCGCGCTTTCTTTTATTCCAATGGGTGCATATGATGTTGATCAAATTCAACCACCTCTACAACTTAGATTTTCCCTAAATGGAGAAAGCTTTACTCCAATAGGAAAAAAATCTGTAAAATTACCAGTAGATACACTTATATTAACTGATTCTCATAATATCATTTTATCACAATTTCCTTACAGAGATTCTCAATTGACAAAAATCACCTATTCCACCCATTCTATTTTAATTGTTGCTTGTGGAGTGGCTTCTGTACTAAAAAAAAGCGTTGAATATGCCTTAGCTAAGACTAAAGAGTTTTTAAATTGGTTTAAATTACAAGGGATTCTTGATTATAAGGATGGAGGATTCCATTATTTTGCTTAGTAATAATTAATTTTTGTAATACAAATCTTTTTTAAATGGGAATATTTCAAATTCTCATATGACGGAAAAGCATTCAAAATCAACTACCACTTCAAAAACTTCACCTTTGTCTTCTTCTCAAATTTCCTATAAGGGTATTACTGTTCGAAATTCTGAATATTCTGAAAGTTTTGATGAATATCTTGAATGTATTTACCGTCTTTCTTTAAGAAATCCAGCAGGATGGGTAAAGAATAATCAAATTTCTAAACGACTTCAAGTAAAAGCGCCATCTGTTACAAATATGTTAGAAAAATTATCTAAAGCTCAATTGATTGATTGGAAACCGCGAAGTGGAATTCGTCTGACTGATATTGGGCGAAAAAGAGCAAAAGAAGTTGTATTTTACCATAGTATAATGGAAATTTTCCTAAACCGTATTTTAGGAATGACAGATCCTGAAAGGATAAACAAAATTGCATGCGATTTTGAACACCACTTGACCAGAGAATTTAGTGATCGATTAATTGAACTTATGGGTATTTCAGGAGACTTGAAAAATGTTGATAATTTCATCATGGAAGATCGTTTTCCAACACATATCGAGACTCGACCAATATATTCAGAAAAAGCTGTTTTAAAAATACTGGAAAAATTCTACTCGAATCTAAATAAAAGAATTCAATCAAATGACCTCTCTGAAAATGAATTAAATGAAGAATACAAGATTATTCTTGAAGAAATTGCCTCAAAATAATCATGTTAATACTGAAAAAAAAATACTCATCATTTTTCTCTTAAAATTTCAATTTCATATGCATCGATTAAAGGACTACAACCTCCACATCTAATGCAACCTGCTACATTTTTTCTGGGATCTAGATTGTATTCAATGCATTTTTTAGCAGCAAATCGCAAAATCTCTAGAAAATTATTTACATCTGTCTGATGAGGTTCTAAATTTGTACCAGGAATTATTCTTACCGGAGTTATTACAGGTAAAACACCAATTTGTAATATTTTATCTAATTCTTGTTTAAATTTATTAACATTGTTTTCAAAACCAGTAATAATGAATGTGCTTACTTGATTAGGACCAAAAACACGAACAGCTTCTTTCCAATGTTTATAATATATATCTTTTGTTATTTTGCTTTTTCCAGGACACATTTTACGACGAACTACATCATCTAATATTTCTAAATGAATTCCAATCGTATTTGTTCCTACATCTTTTAAAATTTGATACCACTTTAAATCTTGCATAGGCTCAATTTGAATATGAATAGGTATTTTGGGAAATTGTTGATGAATTTTTTGGACTATTGCTTGATAAATATGCATTCCTTTATCTGGTTCAGGCTGTGTTCCAATTGTGAGAGTTATGTGGTGTACAAATTCAGGATTTTCTTTCTTTGCAATTATAATTGTCTCAATTATCTGTTCAGCTGATTTAAACTCGATTGTTGCGTTTTGTGCTAATGATAATTCTACTCCACAAAATTTACATTGTTGATTTCCTCGCCAATAACGACAGCGTTGGTGTACGGTTGTGGCAAAAGTATGATTACCATGCATTATAGCTATTTTTTTAAAAAGAATACCTTCAGAATTACGTAATGTATAGAAATTTGGAGTGGGAATTAATTCTATTTTCGGAAAAGAGTTAGAATTATCAAAATCAGAATAAATTTTAAGAGATCTTTTATTTTTTTTCAAGGGTTTTCGCTCTAATATGACTTCTAAGTTTTGAGAACTTTTCTTAATATCTTGAATTTTAAAAGTAGAATAAATTGAAGGAGAATGATAAAGAGGTGTATTTACGATAGTTCCATTGGAAAATTTAAAATATCTTCCACCAGCTGGCCCAGCACCTCCTTTTCGACCAAAGTCAAAAGAAATCCCCCGTGCTCGAATACGGTTAATGGTTTCATCCGAAATCTCTAACCCATTACATAACATATCAGCTTTCAATTCTAAGATTAAATTTAACTCTTCAATATTTTGCTTGGACATATTCAACTTTCCACAATAATAATAACTCCCTATCTGGTTAAAATTTGCTGATTTTATTTCAGAAGGCCATGTATAATATATAGAAAATATATCACTTCACTTTATAAATGCTTTATCGAATGAAATACCTTGTTGTTTTGCATTTTGAATGAAATACTCAAATTTTTCTTCAATAACACCTGAATATTGAAGTATTTCATCATTTTCCTTAATATATTTAATATATTTGGGAATTTCATCCATAACTTGCGTAAAATGTTGATTCGTTATTTCTCTGATTTTTTTAATTGATATTTTTCCTTTTTTATACAACTTAGCTAAATAAGGATACATAATTTCATTTAGACCTTTAAGAAATATTTAATTCGCTACAGATGTTTTAGATTTATTCTCTAATTTCGTACGTAAAGCAAGAAATTTCTCAATATGACATTAAACACGAAAATTTATTTGGGACATCCTAGCAATTAATAGCAATTAATATATAATTTGAGGAATATTGTGAAAAAACAATTGAATAAAATAAAAAATTGGCCCAAATTCTTTAAATCAAATGAAGATAACAAGCATATTCTAAATTAAAATAAGGGATTAAATCAGAAAAAAAAAGATAAGACTAAAAAAATTATGCAATTATAGAATCGAGGGTAATTATTCCATGCGCAAATACCTCACTTTTTTGGAAATTTTCTTGAATTTCTGAAGGATCCATCTGAGATATTTTAAAAAAAAATGAATAGACAATTTTTAATGCAGAGATTTGAATTCTTATTTTTTCTCCATAACGGTGCGAAAATTCAACTAACTCTTCCATTTTCAATTTTCTGATAATTTGACAAGAAAACTCTTTTAATTTTTCCCAAGAAACTTCATCATAGACCATTTGGGTAATTTCACCAAAAATAGATTTCATTCGCTGAATATTTACACTCTCTTTAAATTTTGTATATATTTCCTGGAGATGAAAGAAGGGAGAAATTTGTTCCATTTTTTGAGAAAGAGAAGAATTGTGAGATAATTGAAATCTCTGATGAAAATTTTCCCAATCTACAATTGATTGTATTCTAACAGCCATATTTTTGATAATTGGCCAATTTAAAAAGTATTCTTTCCATTCATCTTTACGAAGTTTCACAAGGGGTAAGATTTTATTCCAAATAATAAATAAATATGGTGCTCCTTGATTTGTCAAGATAATTATTTCATAAAGAAGAAGATTTAAGCCAGAAGGTCTTATTTTTGAAAGCCATAATGGAAACTCCATGGCAAAAGCTTGAAAGCATCCTAAAGCAAAGACGTAGAAAATTACCTTTGGATCAAAACTGTGAAATAATTTGGTCCCATACAAAATTATCATCAAAAAATAACCCACAATCACCACTATTATCTGTGTTGTGAATTGTGTATCCATATGGCGCAAACTGACGACTGGAATATCATTAATATGAAATAATTGAGAAAAAAATGGAGTTATAAGCCAACTTCCAAATAATAATGTGGAATAAAGAACTATTTCTTTGATATTTTTAGAAAACCAACTTTCAAACATTATCCACAGCCATGTAAAAGCAAAAAGAGAATAAGAAATGGTCATCATGAAATCTGCTGAAAACTTCAAGATGGTTAAATTATTCCATCCGTGTTCAACATAGTTGCCCCCTATCCAATATTCACGAATATTTCTTCCTGGAAAATTAGGACCTGCTGGTGAGTTCCACCATATTACCGCATCTATAAAGTAAACTAAAACTGCTATAATTAAACCTGCATATAGAGCAGATAATTTTTTATTTTTAATAATGATAAAAAGCCAAATGACTAAAAAGAAAGAATCAACATATATATAATCAAACTGAAATTGTCGCATAACCTCAGTTAATTCATCTCTGAGCATAAATTTTCAATTAATTTAGTATTTTCATATTATTAAATATTTTTTCAAAATATTTGTTTATTCAAACAAAGATAAAAAAAAACTTCTCTTAATAATATAGAGAAAAAAAATTATTGAAATTTGAAGAATCTAAGCCAATTTCCAGCAATCTTGTCTTTTTTTCAAAATTCAATATTGACAGATTTAATGATTAAATGACAAAAGCCATATTCTCTTTCCAAAAAAAAAATAAGAAAAATTCTAAGACTTTTCTACAAAAATAGCTCCACAATATCTTTAAATAAGTATTTGTGAAATTATCAATAGTATTCAATCAAATCAATTTAGTTGATCAAAATACAATAATATATAAACAAAAACAAAATAATTGAGAGGAGCACAAGATGAATGTAGCGAAAAGGCTCTTATATAGTTTAATTACGCTTATTATTGCTTTAGTCGTCTTTATGCCAAATTACATGTCAGTTGGAAGCACTAAAGAAGGAAACAATGTAGTAAATTTTGATGATGGAAATTTCTCCAATTTAAATATCACAAATCAAGATGCAACAGATAATTTATTTGTTCAAAACGATGAAATTGTAGAGATTATCAACCAAACTTTTATGAATATTTATATTTTTGATTCTGCACAAGTTACTTTACGGAACGTTTCAGTTTCAGGTGATATTGAAGTTTCTGGTGAATCAACCCTGCTAATAACGCAAGGTGGAAAAATGAACCGATTGTTCATATCACAGAACGCTATTGCTACACTTGATAGCATTAATTTCATTGAACAAAGTGTCACAGCTACAGGAAACGGCACTTTGATCCTTACTAATTTTATTAATTCATATGTGTCTTTTGATATGAATTTTTATGATACTACTCATTTTCAGGTTAGCAATTCCACGATATATGCAAATCACATTGAATTATATGATCATTCTTCAGCGATTTTTGATAATTGTAGCAATATTGGATATATTGTCGGTATGTATTCAGATAGTTATCTGTCAATGAATAA